>SXOW01000120.1 GCA_005778315.1 Acidobacteriota bacterium | reverse complement strand
GGTCGTGGCGGTGGTCGTCCGGCGGCAGGACCGGTCCCTGACCGCCGAGCAGGTGATGACCCACTGTCAGTCCGCCCTGGCCGCCTTCAAGGTGCCGAAGAAGATCGTCTTCACGGACGCACTGCCGAAGAATCCCAGCGGGAAAGTGCTGAAGCGCGCGCTGCGCGAGTGTTACGACGCGGTCATGACGGAGGATGCCGTTTAAATCATACGAAAGAACCATCCCCTGACAGGGCCGCCATCACTGCCCAGCGCTGAGGAACTCAACGAACTGGGACATCGGGACCGGGCTGCCATGGATGCCAACGATGGTCTCCACGTCGAGCGCCAGCCGCTCCAGGTTGCGCTGCAACGACCGGGCGCTGGCATCGGGGGCCTGCGCCGTAGAACTGTAGAGGTCAGCCTGCACGACGATTTTCTCCCGCGGGAGATACGCGATCAGCATGCCGGCTACATGAGCGAGCCCCTGGACGTTGTAGAGTTCCACGGTCCTGGTGCGGTCGGCGAGGACATACTTCTCGTTCACGGTCTCGAAGATATACCCCTCAGACCATTCCTCCGGCGGATAGAGTGACAATCGGTCGGGCTCCAAGAGCCAGGGACCGGCCCGGAGAACCTCCTGGTAGTAGGGTTTGGTGCTCTCATGCGTGACCACGGTTGCGCCTTCGTGGGCATAGGCACGCAATCCACCGAGATGGTCCCAGTGATGATGGGTCGTCACGATGAACCGGATCGGCTTATCCGGAATCAGTCGATACACTTCGGCGATGACCGCCAGCGACCGTGCCTCGTTCAATGGCGCCTCAATGACCACCACATGGTCGTCGAACTCGACCGCCACGCTGTGGTGAGACCCTCCCCCGACCAACCACACGCCGTCGCTCAGCCGTTGTGACTCAACGCGGACCGGCGGCACGCGCGCGCTCTGCACGGCGTCGGGCACCGTCAATGCGGCATTCGCCACATTGGCCTGCAGATCCGACACGGTTTCTAGACCGAACGCGTGGTCGCCACCGCTGACGTTCGGCGCGTTCGCGCCGTCGTCATAGTCCTGATGCTGGTGAAAACGAGGAATCTGTACCCCGCCTACTTCCTGGTATTGGGTGTAGACATTTTCGTAATACATGTCACCCACGACCGGGTTGGGCACCCATGTCTGGACGCGCTCGAGCATGCCGTCAGGGTTGATCGTGCCGTTGATCCGATACTTGCCAAAGGCGATGAACGAGATCACGGTCGACCGCCCGCCGTACTCGTGTCGCGTGACCATGGTCGGGTTCGCCCCCGGCGCCATGGCCCCCTTGATGAACCCCCACGGCGTCAGCAGAATCTCGAGCCGCCGCAGCTCAGCCGCGGCCGGCTGTGGCACCGGGGCTCCCTGCGCGTCGAGGCTCCAGGCATAGTCGCCCCTGACGAGGCTGGTGACCCGGGCACCTGCCTCCGGGACGTATTCCTCTTTCGACGACATCGTGTCGAAATCGATCGTCCGTGTGTAGCTCGGCAGCTCCACCCGCGGCCAGTCGCGGTCAGGAGAGACGTTCTGGCCGACCCGGCCGCGCCAGCCGCTGCCGCTGTACTGAATCGACGTCAGGTTCTCCATGCCCATCGCGAGCGCGGTGGCCTGCAGGACGCTTTGTGCGCTCTGCGCCGTCGCCGACCCGGTCATCAGCATCGACAGAGTCAGGACGCTCCAGAATCGTGTGCCCATGGTCTCACCTCCAGCGTGAGGCCATTATCTCTCAGCGGAGAAGGCGGTCAACAATGAATGCGCGATGCCTGGTCCCGAATTGTGCTGCCTCGAGGCGACACAGGTCTTGCTCCCTGGCGTATCCTGTAACGGCTGGATGCTGGACACCCGGGCCGGCATCGGAAGGAGACTCACCATGCACGAGAGAGAGCACACCGTGGTGCGCGCTATGGCCATCGGCGCCGCGCTGCTGATCGGGGCCGGCGCGACGAACGCTCAGCCGACGAGCGTCCTAGCCGCTGCCGCCGAAGACGGATGGAGTCACCCGCGGACCCCGTGGGGCGACCCGGACCTCCAGGGAATCTGGAACAACACCGCCTGGAACGCCACCCCCCTGCAGCGAGAGACCGAAGAGGACCGCCAGGAGATGCAGCGGCAATGGGAAGCCGCGGTACGCAGCGGTGCTGGCGGGCTTGGCTACGACACCGGCGTGTGGGGCGAGGGGGTCCGTGGGGGGGGCAGCCGCCCGCCGATCGAGCTGACGCATATCGTGGTGGATCCGTCGGACGGCCGACTGCCGCCCTTGACGCCTGCCGCTCAGGCCCGACTGGACCTGAGACGCGAGGCGCGCAGCGGCCTGTCGGACGACGAGCCGAGACCGGGCGCATGGGTCGACGACGTGACGGTCTGGATGCGCTGCATCTCACGCGGTCTGCCAGACGGGATGTTTCCGAGGCTGTACAACAACAACTACAACATTTTGCAGACGCCGGACCACGTGGTGATTCTATACGAGATGATCCACGACGCGCGCATCATTCCGCTCGATGGGCGACCGTCGCTCCCCGACACCGTGCGTCAGTGGAATGGGGACCCGCGGGCGCGCTGGGAGGGCGACACGCTGGTTGTCGAGACGACGCACTTCGTCGGTCAGGAGTTCAATCTGATTCCGCACGGCGGCGGCGGCGCCGGGACCT
>SXOW01000119.1 GCA_005778315.1 Acidobacteriota bacterium | reverse complement strand
GACTCGCGCAAGGGCATCACCAATCTCCATGTGCCGAACGACGTCATCATCGACGCCTCGATGCCGAACGTCGTGCGCGATGGCGGACGCATGTGGAACCGCGACGACGAACTCCAGGACGTCATCGCGATGGTGCCCGACCGCAGCTACGCCACCATGTATCAGGCGATCATCGAGGACTGCCAGGCGCATGGGCAGTTCGACCCGTCGACCATGGGCAGCGTGTCGAATGTCGGCTTGATGGCCCGCCAGGCGGAGGAGTACGGCTCACACGACAAAACGTTCGTAGCTTCGGCCGCGGGGACGATCCGCGTGGTCGACGCGGCCGGCGTCACCCTCCTGGAGCAGGCGGTCGAGCCAGGCGATATTTTCCGGATGTGCCAGACCAAGGACGAACCGATTCGCGACTGGGTCAAGTTGGCGGTGACCCGCGCCCGGGCGACCGGCTCGCCCGCACTGTTCTGGCTGAACACCAACCGGGCCCACGATGCGGCGCTGATCGAGAAGGTGAACGCCTCCCTTGCGGACCATGATACCCAGGGCCTGGATATCCGGATCCTGGCCCCGGTTGACGCCATGCGCGTCTCGCTCGAGCGCATCCGCCGTGGGGAAGACACGATCGCCGTGACCGGCAACGTGCTGCGGGACTACCTGACCGACCTGTTTCCCATTCTGGAACTTGGCACCAGCGCCCGGATGTTGTCGATAGTGCCGCTCCTCAACGGTGGCGGTCTCTTCGAGACAGGGGCAGGCGGTTCGGCGCCGAAACATGTCCAGCAGTTCCTGAATGAAGGTCACCTGCGGTGGGATTCACTGGGGGAATACTGTGCACTGGTCCCGTCCCTGGAACTGATCGCCACGCAGACGAACAACCCCAGGGCGACCCTGCTCGCAGAGACGCTCGACCAGGCCATTGGAACGTACCTCGAACACGCGCGCTCTCCGTCGCGGAAGGTGAACGAGATCGACAACCGGGGCAGCACGTTTTATCTCGCCCTCTACTGGGCGGAGGCCCTAGCGACCCAGGACACCGATCAGGAGCTGAAGAACCGGTTCCGCGGTGTGGCCGACGCGCTGACGACGACCGAGGAGCGCATCGCAGCCGAACTCCTCGCGGCACAGGGACGGCCGGTCGACATCGGCGGGTATTTCCGACCTGACCCCGCGCGGGTTGAACAGGCCATGCGCCCAAGCGCAACCCTGAACGCCATCATCGACGCCATGTAGCACGTCGGGGCGAGCGCGTGTCGGTGTCGGCGGGGGTGGGTGAGGCGGTCTACGTGTCTGCGCCGCAGCGGACCCAGGCGTGGCCCACTGCGGCGCATGACCGCAGGTCAGTAGTGTTCTGTATCCTAGGCCCCAATGAGGCGGCGCAGATACGCGACGCCCTCACTGGCGGGACCGACAACGGGAGCGGCGTGCGCATCGGCGCTGGCCGGGAGAATCCGCTCCATCGAGAATTGGGCAAAGACCACCGCGGTCCCTGGGTCGATCTCCCGTATCGCGGCCAAGATGAGCGTGTCGTGCCGCTCGCCGTCTCCCCCGGTCAATGCGTCCAAGGCGCCGGTCACCGGGTGGCTGGACAGGTCGACCGAGACGCCACGCCGTCCCGCCTCGGTCATGATCGCTTCGGCCAACAGCGTCGCCGAATCGGCTGTGGTCGAGAGGACGTGCATTGACTGTTCCTGGCCCAGTTCAAGCGCCCGCTCGATGATCCCGTCGAACGACGTCGCCACCGGTATGGCCACGTTCGCGCGCGCCGCAATCGCGGCCTCACCGAAGAACGACCCCGTCACGATCAGGGCTTCTGTCCCCGTGCTGGCGCTGTATTGGATTAAACGGTCGATGCGTGCGGCAAGCTCGGCGTCGTCGGCGGTTCCGGCATTGCGATCGAGATACAACGACCCGTCCAGCAGGTGAGCCACATCGGCCTCCGGCCACACGCGATCGAAGGCGTCCTGTGTCGGCGGAATCGCGTTCGCCAACGCGTGAAGTGCGCCGATTCGGTAACGCCGTTGCACGATCATCAGCCGAACCCCGCCTACTCGCCCGACTTCTCGATAGCCCGGGCGCCGCTCAGGGTCCCGTCCATGCCGTAGTTCCCTTCGTGGCACGCATATTCG
The DNA here is from genome assembly GCA_005778315.1 of Acidobacteriota bacterium. Classification (GTDB taxonomy): domain Bacteria; phylum Acidobacteriota; class Vicinamibacteria; order Vicinamibacterales; family UBA8438; genus UBA8438. Next base: position 1,154 of record SXOW01000119.1, on the reverse strand, counting down.
TAGATCGGCAAGTCGGTGCGACGCATCGGGAGCTCAACGGTCCATGGCGCGGTCCAGGTGGTCGGATCCGTCACCGTGAAGGTGTAGATGAGGGTGTCCTTGTCCTGTCGCTGGATCCGCTCGATGAGGTGGAGCTTGTCGCTGGAGTTGCGGAAGCTGGTCTCACGCAGAAAGTTCTTGGTTTCCACCACCAGCGTGTCGCCCTCCCAGTGGCCGCGTGACACGCCGGTCCACATCGGCACGGATCCGTGGTCACTGCCGTCGAGGGGGATGATGCGGGCGTTGTGGACCATCTCATTCAGCAGCACGACATAGTCGGCATTCTGAAAAATCTGGACGTTCATGTTGTAGGCGGCCGGCAGCATCGGAGGTCCGGAGTTGAACCCGGTAATGCACCTCTCTCCGAGCGGACGGTCTTCCGGTCCCTCGGTCGGACGCTGGTCGATCCGCGTGCGCTCGGCGGCCTTGGCCTCGCCCGCCGCCGTCAATGCCGGTATCTTCCCGTTCGGTGGGTCGATGACCAACGACGTCCGGCGCGTCTCGACCACGTCGGTTCCGCGGTCCCACCAGAAGTCGTTGTAGGCGAGGGCCAGGTCCTGGGTCTCGCTGGTGCCATTGACCTGCCCACGCGCCGTGGTCTCCTGCTTCTTCGCTTCGCGATCGAGGTCGGCGTTGCTGTCCCGGACCCTTTCGGCGGCATACGCGGCCACCTCTTCCCCCGTCAGAAAGGCCTTGTCGGCGAGCCCGTCCGGGCGTTCCAGCGGGGTGACGGTGCGAAAGTCCCAGACACCGCTCAGATTCGGCTGGCCATCCGGCGTCCGCGGTGGAGCGTCACCGCTGCTGGACTGAGCAAACGCGGTGGTCGAGAGCAGAAGCGTGGCCGCCGCGCAGAGCGAGAACAACCCGTGGGATCGACTGTTCATGGTGTGCACCTCTCCAAATTAAGTGCCTGAGCGTACCACGAGCGTGGGCTCCGACACACCCCTGATGTTACAGATCCGCCCCGCGCGCTACCATGATGTCAATGGCCGCGTTTTCCGTACTCGACCTGTCGCCAATCCCGGAGGGGGGCGACGCCGCCGTCGCGTTCCGCAACTCCGCCGACCTCGCGCGGCACGCAGAACAGTGGGGGTATCGGCGCTTCTGGCTCGCCG
>SXOW01000118.1 GCA_005778315.1 Acidobacteriota bacterium | reverse complement strand
GCCGGCACCACCTGGGCCACGACCACGTCGTTGGACACAATCGGCGTCGAAACACACCGCATGTCGGCGCCCGGGCTGTCGATATTCTGCGAGAGGTCGACATAGCCCCCGTCGCCGAAGCCCGCACGCGGGAGGCCGGTTGTCGCATCGAGCGCGAGGAGCCGCCCGTCGCTCACATTGTGAAAAATAGTCTCCTGGTCTCCGTCGGTCCAGTACGCAACGCCGCGCCCCGATCCTTGCGGTCGACGAGAGGGATCCCCTTCAGCACCGACCTCGGGAGGCGGCGAAAACAGCCACACCGTTTCGCCAGTTGCCGCGTTGACCGCCGCCACCTCACTCTCGCCGGTGGAAGTGTACAGCACCCCGCCGATCATGATCGGTGTCGATTCAAAGTTGTAGAACGGCCGGTCCTCGGAGTTCTCCGCGGGCCAGCGCCAAGCCACCTGCAAGTCGGCGGCATTGTCGCGATCGATCTGGTCAAGCGCCGTGTATTGCGTGTGGCCCCCGTCGCCGGCGTAGAACCTCCATTCGCCGTCGGCCGCACCGCGCTGCCCTCGAACCGGACTCGCCCAGGCAAGTGTGGCGGCGATCAGGGCCCCGGTCACCATCCGTCGCCTGGTCGTACCCTCTATCATTGTGTTCCTACCCTTCAGTCGTCGAGCGCGTCGCACTGCTGTGCCCCACGCTGATGGCCGCCAAGGCTTAGCCCGGGACCTTCCGCACGGTGTCTCCCACGCGGATAGTGCCGGGCTCCACGACCTTCGCGTTGAGTCCGCGCAGACGCAGCTGGCGGCCACGCTCCGAGTTCACGAATTTCGTGGCGTCCAGGCCAAAACGGGCGACGAACTTGTCGCAGCCGGTGTGCGGCACCGGTGTGACCTCGATGACCGCCGAGCCCAGCGCCAGCCGGGTCCCAGGCGGAAGATTCTCGAGGCTCAAGTCGAGGTCGACAAGCAACTGATCGCCGGTCAACGAGCGGCGCTCGGGGCTCCCGGCCACCAGGTCGGCCGCACGGCTGTTCATCACGTTGAGCTGCATCTCGGGGTGCGCCGAGCCGTCCTCGGTGCGGGCACTGCCGCGATGCCGCCAGTTGTCGCCAACGAGCCCCTCCGCGACGCTCAGCTCTCCCGTTTCCAGCGTCTCGCGCTCGCCGACCGTGGGCCGTCGCACGATCAGCGTCACGACCCCGTCATCGGCAGGCGACGCGGCGACGTGATCGAGACCCGCCTCAAGCGTTGTCATGGATCGATGCGTCATCTCGTAGTTATACATGAGCTATCCCAGCCAGACCACGCCGACGTCGTCCCGCGCCCGGGTGGAGGTCCCTTGACGGTGTCAGCGTGTTCTGCGTATGGCTCGGCGTTTCGAGCTGGGTCTCAACCCGCGTTGTCGGGCACGCCGCGCGGCAGCGCCACGAGACACGGCGGTGACGTGGCCACTCCGCCAGCGCCGAGCGGCTCGTAGGCGAAGGTGACGGTGGTCGCCGCCACATCGATCGTCGAACGGCTGACCGTTCTCCGGCCCGCCCGCTCCATACACACGCTGACGTCCGGGCGGTCAGGCCATTGGTGTCGGTGATAGCGCTGCTGGCCTGCTAGCCAGGAGTCCGCCGCGTTGATGAGCGTCGCGTCAAAGAGGCGACGGCGGGGCGTCTCGACGATCGCGTCGCCGAGAGACGATGAGGTAAACAGGAGCGGCTGGTTCATCGCGATCGACTCGGTCGCGCTCGAGAGACCATCCCAGGTGACAACGCCCACCACGCCCGCCTGTACCGCGATAAGTCGCAGCGGCGCAAAGCGGGGCGACAGAAGCCCGCTCGCCGCCTGACACACGTCGGACACGCTGCGGTATCGGAGCAACTCCGGGATGAGCACCCCACGGCTACGCAGCTCCGCACCGGTCGGCTCAGCCAGCCCGGCCGGCCCAGCCGGCCCAGCCGGCAAAGACGCGGAGCGATTCAGCAGGGCCAGCAAGAGCCCGGCATCGTTGCAGCCAACCCAGGTGCCTCCACCATCCGGGTCGAGAGGAAACACCCCTGACGTCGAGCCAACCTCGTGGTGCTGGGGCGGGAAGGCTGCTGTCCGGCTCACCCGCTCGTCGCGGTTGAACAGACACCGGAATCCATCGTTTCGTGGGACGACCGTGATCGAACACATCGTCGTGCGCCGCTCAACCTTCGTAAACGACTACAAACAAAGACACGGGCCTGCGCGTGCCCGGCGGTGCGCGTAGCGCGATGATTGCGCACATCCGAATGTGATCATAGTCGGGATTAACGTCGGGATTAGACCCCCCCGAGTTAACCTAGCGCCCGTTCTTGGACCCTCCAGACGCCTCAACGCATCGCCTGCGGTGGGCGCACTGCGGCTACCCGCCTCGCAACGACGTCAGGGGGTCGACCCGGGTGGCTCGGCGAGCGGGGACGTAACAGGCCGCCAGTGCCGCGAGCACGAAGACGAACACCACGGCCAGCAGGGTGATCGGATCTCGCGTCGTGATGCCGAAGAGCAGGCTTTCGAGGAAGCGAGTGGTCCAGAGGGCTCCAGCGAGACCGGTCGTCACACCCGCGAGCGCGAGCCAGAGTCCCTGCATGGAGACCATGCGCATGAGCCCTCCTGCGTCAGCCCCGAGCGCGATCCGGATGCCGAACTCCCGGGTGCGTTGAGAGACGGCGTAGGCGAGCACGCCGTAGATCCCGATAGCGGCCAGAAGCAGCGCGACGAGCGCGAGCCCGGCGGCCGCTGTCAGGTAAAAGCGTGCGCGTCCCAGTTCCGTAGAGCGAAGCTGGGACACCGTGACCAGGTTGTCCACCGCGAGGTCTGGGTCGAGCCGTCGTACCGTGGCCCGGATGGCGCCAGCCATGGCGCCCGGGTCGCTCCGGGTGCGGACCGCACCCGCGAGCGTGCGTAGTGGGCTGAACCCCGGATTCGGACTCGGGAACTGCAGGTAGGAGAAGTAGACCTCTGGTGTGATCGTTCCGTCCGATGCGGGCGGCGTGGTGTTGCCGACCACCCCGACGATCGTGATCGGTTCCGGAGACCGGAGGATATCGAACTCGGCACGGAGCGCGTCGCGGGTCGGGAAATACTGCCGCGCGAACGCGTCGCTTACCACCGCGACCGGTGGTTGGCCGACGGTATCCCGCTCGGTCAGGTCACGACCCTGCAGCAATGGCACCCCGAGCGCGCGCAAGGCCCCAGGCGTCAGCATCCGGCCGGCGACGACCGGCGGCGTGGCCGGCTCCCTGTCAATCAACAAACCACCAAGCAGCATCGGCCGCAGTGGCGGGAGACTGTTGCCCAGCATGACCGCCTCGGCATCAGGCAGCGCAGAGAGCGCGTCGTGCAGCCTGGTGTACAACGGTTGATGCTGTGACGTGTTGGCATACCGATAGCTTGGTAGCGCGATCTGGAAACTGACCATACCCTCGGGATTGAACCCGGGATCGACCATCGTCAGACGCAGAAAACTATTGGCGAGCAGCGCCGCCCCGACCAGCAGCACCGTTGCCGCCGCCACCTGCGCCACGGCCAGCAAAGACGAAGGTCGGTGACTGGAGCCGCGGCCGTCGCTTCCCACCGTTTCCCTGAGCGAGCGCAAGGGGTTGGCGCGACTGACCTGTACCGCGGTCACCAGACCGACCAACACACCTGTCGCGACCGACACGCTCAGCGCGAAGAACAGCACCCCGCCGTCGACCGTCGTCTCGGCGATGCGAGGCACATTGCCGGGAGGGACCGTGCGAAGGAGTCGTGTGCCCCACCACGCGATGAGACATCCCAGCGTGCCGCCCGCGGCGGCCAGGAGCAGGCTTTCCGCCATGATGCCGCGCGTGAGCCGCGCCCGACTCGCGCCGAGCGCGAGCCGGATGCCCAGTTCGTGCTGCCGGGCGGCGTTTCGCGCCAACAGCAGGTTGGTCACGTTCGCGCAGGCGATGAGCAGCAGGAAGCCGACGCCGGTCTGCAGTATCAACAGGGCGGGTCGCACCGGTGCCACCAACTCATCTCGCAGCGTCACGATCTCCACCCGGACCGGCCGATCGGGTCGAAGGGGTGGCACCAGCGTGTTGGCCTCAGCTTGGGCCTGTTCCACACTCATCCCTGGCGCCAACCGCGCCAGGGTCGGCATCATCGCGATGTCGACGGCCGGGTTCGGGTTGGGGGGCTGCAGGCCGACCGGCACCCAGAACTGCGGCAGGTCGTCGAGCGTTCCGGCGTCGTTGCGGTAGTCGAGTGCCGGAAAGGCGAATCGGCGCGGCATGACCCCCACCACGCGGTGGGGGTTCCCCTCGAGGGTGAGGAATCGACCGACCACGCCGCGGTCCGAGCCCAGATGCCGCTCCCACGTGTCCTGGCTGAGGATGACCACCGGCTCGGCCCCCGGCTGGGCTTCCTCGGGCTCGAAGACGCGGCCCACCAGCGGCGCGATGTCGAGCAGTGGAAAGAGACTCGGGGTGACGGCGGCCCCATGCAGCCGCACCGCCTCGTCCAGGCCAGTGAGGGTGTAGGTGCGGACACCATGCACCCCGATGTGAGACAGGTCGCGGGACCGGTCCCGCCAGATCTGGAACTGGTCCGGGCTCAGTCCACCGCGGAGCGGCGTCCCCACGTTCGGACGTTCGATGATCTGGAAGACCTGCACGATGCGGTCGGCGTCGGGGTACGGCAGCGGTCGCAGTAGCACCGCGTTGACCACACTGAAGATAGCGGTGGCGGCGCCGATTCCGAGGGCCAGGGTCACCACGGCGACGGTGGTGAACCCGCGGCTACGACTGAGTGACCGGGCTGCGTACCGCAGGTCGTGGCCGAGTGACACGTGGGTGAGCCTCCTCGGAATCGAACGCTCGGCGCCCGCATCTCCTGCGCTGCTCGCTGAACCCGACGAGCCGGTCGCACAAGCGCTGAAGATGCTGACCGCGACGGGTGGAGGCCGGGGGCGCCATTCTCGTGTTGGCGCCAGTCTACAACTACAACCTGAACGCGGCGGCGCAGAACGTCATGGACGTCGCGTGTTGACCGTGTCTACGTCGAGCGAGTGTCGCGTCTCACGCGGAAGGCGTAGAATCTCGTCTAGCTGTCGGCAACGCTGAAGGAGGTTCGGCATGGCACGCAACGTGTTCGCTTCGCGCAACATCGGGATCGCTGTCGCGGTCGTCGCCGTCTCGACCGTGGCCGTCCTCGCCGGCCAGGCGCCTGGCGGCACGGTCCCGATGGACCGTGACGACATCGCGGGCGTGGTGACCGGCCCCAGCGGCCCTGAAGCCGGCGTCTGGGTGATAGCGGAAACAACCGATCTCCCTACCCGTCACGTCAAGATCGTCGTCACGGACGACGCGGGACGCTACCTCCTCCCCGACCTGCCACCGGCCACCTACGACGTGTGGGTGCGGGGCTTCGGGTTGGTGGACTCGGCGAAGGTCCAGGCCGCGCCCGGCGAGGCGCTCGATCTGAGGGCCGTCGTCGCGCCGGACGCACGCGCCGCCGCGGAGTACTACCCGGCCCAGTACTGGTTCGCCCTGCTCCAGCTCCCCGCGCCGCGCGAGTTCCCGGGCACGGGGCCGGACGGGAACGGCATCTCGCCGAACATCGACAGCCAGGGCTCCTGGATCCGGTCGGTGATCAACACGGACGGCTGCACCGGGTGCCACGCGCTGGGCAACAAGGCCACCCGGGAGATCCCCGACACCCTCGGGGACTTCGATTCGCATGTGGCCGCCTGGGACCGTCGGGTGCAGTCCGGACAGGCGGGCGCCACCATGGACGCCCGGTTGGCTCAGGTCGGGCGCGGACCGGCGCTGGCGATGTATGCGGACTGGACCGATCGGATCCAGGCGGGCGAGTACCCGGGCACGCCGCCCCCCCGGCCCCAGGGCATCGAGCGCAACGTGGTCGTCAGCCTGTGGGACTGGTCGAACCCGCGCGCGTACATGCACGACCTGATCTCCTCGGACAAGCGAAATCCAACCGTCAACGCCAACGGCCCCGTGTACGGCGCGCCGGAAAACAGCACGGACGCCATGCCGGTCGTGGACCCGACCACACATGTGGCGACCATTGTCCCGCTGGAGGTGCGCGATCCGCTCACGCCGAGCGAGGCGTCCACCCCGCCCCAAATGCCGTCGCCCTACTGGGGCGAGGACGTCATCTGGGACAGCCGAGCCCTCGCGCACAGCTTCGCCATGGATCAGCGGGCGCGCGTCTGGATTGCGGCCCGGGTTCGCCCGGCGGGCACGCCGGCCTTCTGTCAGGCCGGGTCGAGCCATCCGTCGGCACAGGCGTTTCCGATCGAGCGGAGCAACCGCCAGATGCAGCTGTGGGACCCGGAGACCCGGGAAATGGCCACCATCGACACCTGTTTCGGGACGCACCACCTGAATTTCGACGACGATGACAGGCTGTGGTTCACCGGAAGCGGCCCCGTGGTCGCCTGGTTCGACACCCGGGTGTTCGACGAGACCGGTGACGAGGCGCAGGCGCAGGGCTGGACGGTGCAGGTCCTGGACACCAACGGGAACGGTCGGCGCGACGCGTATGTGGAACCGGGCGAGCCGATGGATCCCATCAAGGACACACGGATCGAGCGCGGCTATTACGGCGTGGCGCCGAGTCCTCTGGACGGATCGATCTGGGGGTCCACGCTGGGGATGCCCGGTGGGCTCGTGCGGTTCGTCCCCGGTGACGACCCCGTGAACACCGCGCTGGTCGAGTACTACGAGGTGCCCTGGAACGACCCCGAGGCCCCGGTGCAGGGGTACTCGCCACGCGGCATGGACGTCAGCAGCGACGGCATCGTGTGGACGGTGTTGTCGAGCGGGCACTTCGCGAGCTTCGACCGCCGAGGCTGCGACGGTCCGCTCAACGGGCCGACCGCCACCGGGAGGCACTGCCCCGAAGGCTGGACGCTCTATCCGTTCCCGGGCCCGAACTACAAGGGCGCGACGGACTCCGGCAGTGCCGACTCGGCGTACTACAACTTCACCGATCGGTTCAATCTACTGGGAGTGGGCGAGAACGTGCCGCTGGCGACCGGAAACCTGTCCGAGGGGTTGCTGGCGCTGGTGGACGGCGAGTTCTACAACTTCCGCGTGCCGTATCCGCTGGGCAGCTTCTTCGGCAAGGGCCTGGACGGGCGGATCGACGACCCGAGCACCGGCTGGAAAGGCCGAGGGATCTGGACCACCTCGGGGAGCCGGGCGCCGTTCCACGCCGAGGGCGGCACCCAGCGCGTGGCCCCGGTCTTCAAGTTCCAGGTGCGGCCGGATCCGCTGGCCCACTAGCGGCTCCGTGGTGGAGGCGACGGCCCAAAAATGGCGGAGGGACAGGGATTCGAACCCTGGAGACGCTTTCACGTCTAACGGTTTTCAAGACCGCCGCCTTCAACCGCTCGGCCATCCCTCCTCTGGTGACGTCGTCGACGCGGGCCCCTCGGGCATCGCAAGCCTGTGGCTACTGCGGCTCGATGACCTCCAGGCCGTTCATGTAGGGGCGGAGGGCGTCTGGTATGCGGACCGAGCCATCGGCTTGCTGATAGTTTTCCAGCACCGCTATCAGGGTGCGCCCGACGGCCAACCCGGATCCATTCAAGGTGTGAACGTGCTCCGCCTTGCCGGTGCCATCGGGGCGATACTTGATGTTCGCTCGTCGTGCCTGGAAGGCCTCCGTGTTGCTGCAGGACGAAACCTCCCGGTACTTGGCCTGACCAGGCAGCCACACTTCAATGTCGTAGGTCTTGGCGGCGGCGAAACCCATGTCGCGCGTGCACAGGACCATGGTTCGGTAGGCCAGGCCCAATCGCTGGAGCACGGTTTCAGCCTGACCGGTCAGGGTGTCGAGCCGCGCATACGAGCGGTCAGGTTCGCTGTAGACAACCAGCTCGACCTTGTCGAACTGATGCTGACGGATCAGGCCTCGGCCGTCCGCGCCGTAGGACCCGGCCTCACTCCTGAACCAGGGGGTGTAGGCGGTGTAGCACAGGGGTAGCGTGCGACCGTCAAGGATTTCCCCGCGATGCAGATTGGCGAGCGGCACCTCCGCCGTCGGGATCAGATACAGGTCCCAATCACCGGCGATCCGGAAGAGATCCTGTTCAAACTTGGGCAGTTGACCAGTACCAGCCAGAGATTCCGGATTGGCGAGAAACGGCGGTTCAACCTCCACGTAACCGTGCTCGGTG
>SXOW01000117.1 GCA_005778315.1 Acidobacteriota bacterium | reverse complement strand
TCTGCGAGATCACCACGCCACACCTCAACCCCGGACTCGGCCAGGTGCGGATACTCCCCGCGGCACAGGCTTCGAACCCGGTCGCCTCGGTCCAGGAGCTGGTTGACCAACGCCCGCCCGACGAAACCGCCCCCTCCCGTGACCAGGGCCGTCAGCGGCTGGCGAGCGGTGACCGGCAGTGGCATCGCGGCAGGCATCGTACGGTCGGGTCAGAGTTGCGTCGCGGCCCAGGCCGCCAGCGTCTCGCGGCCGATTTTCGAATTATGACGGGCATCGACCGGAAAGGTGGGGTGGAACAGGAGGGTGCCGATGTCCTGGGTCAGCGGGTTGGCCGCCGCCATCTTCAGAAGCTCGTGTCGAAGCTGGGTCGGATCGTCCTTGTGGTCTCCACGCTCCAATTGAATGCAGATCACGGGCGTCTGTTGGCCACGGACCCCCACGCCAACGAGGGCGCTCCGAAACACGCGTGGGTGCTGGTTGAAAATCGCCTCGCACGGTACGGTAAACAGCGTTCGCCCCGCGGTAACAACCCGATGAGACTTCCGGCCGCAGAACCACAGTCGGCCGGACCGGTCGAGGTAACCCACGTCGCCCATCCGGTGCCGAATGACTCCATCGTGCGCGATCTTGGCCAACTCCGTCGCGGCGCGGTTGTCGTGATAGCCGAGCGTCACGATAGGGCCGCGCACCGTGATTTCGCCGATCTCTCCGGCCGCAATCTCAAGCGAGTCCGACCAGTTCGGGATCGGCGCGTCGTCGATGCGGATGATGCGCACATCGAGACCTGGCAGTGGTCGTCCGACGCAGGTGCCGGCGCCGCGCGCGGTGTCTGCGGCCGTCTCGCTCAGGATCTCTCGGCTGCCGATCGAGGCGACAGGGAGCGCTTCGGTGGCGCCGTACGGGGTATGCACCTCGGCCTCAGCCCCCAGCATCCCGTGCATCCGGCTGAGCACGACGGGGGGGACCGGGGCGCCGGCCGAGATCACACGCTTCACCGTCGGCAGCGTGGTGCCATGGGCTTCGCCGTAGCGGCTCACCCGATCGAGCAGTGCGGGTGAACCAAACATGTGCGTGACCGAGTGGTCGACGATCGGTTCGATGATCTTGCGTGGGTCTACCGAGCCGGGGCGGGTGAAATCCATGTCCGGAATGACCGCCGTCATGCCGAGCGCGGCGTCGAACAGCGCGAAGAGCGGGAATGTGGGGAGGTCGACCTCGGTGGACGAATAGCCAAAGTGCGACCGGAGGTAGCGCACCTGGGCGTCGAACATGCCGTGTTCGTAGAGGACGCCTTTCGCCGGACCCGTGCTGCCGCTCGTGAAGAGAATCGCTGCCGGGTCGGACGGCTGCGTCGCCGCCGGTGTGTACGGCTCCCACGGGTCGGTCCGGACATCCTGCAATCTGAGACCACCCCACGCCCACCGCCGCCCCACGGTGACGCTCACCCGGACCGAGCGGAACGCGGAGGGGTACAGCGTGCGAAACAGGTGGGCGAGGGGCACCCCGATAAACGCTTCGCCCTGCACGTCCGTCAGGCAGCGGCGCATCTGTTGGCGACCGATGCCGGGGTCGACCATGACCGGAACGGCGCCAATCTTGAAGAGCGCGAAGACCAGCGCGAAGAAGTCTCGGCCCGGCGGCAGGAAGACAATGGTCCGGGTTCCACGAGTGAGGCCGGCTGCGGCCAGGCCGTGGGCGTACCGGTCAGTTTCCTGTTCGAGCTGTTGGAAGGTCACATGGGCGTAGCGGGCCCCCCCCGACTGGCTGCGTCCGACGGTCCACACGACGGCCGGTTTGTCTGGCGTGCGGCGGGCCATCGCGGTCAGTTGCCCAGCGATGTTGACTGGCTCGAACTCCGCTGTGCCCCGGGCCGGCGACGTGGGAGCGTGGGGATCGATCGTCATGCGGTGGAGCCCCGCGAGGGCGCAGCCGGCTCAGGGGGGGCGAGCGGGTGCGTGTCGAGAAAGTGGTGGACGAGCGGGCAGATCGCGTCGCCCGCGTCTTCCAGGACGTAGTGACCCGCGTCCGGGAAGCTGTGCACGGTCGCGTCTGGAAAACGTGTCCGCCACGCCTGCAGAAAGTCGGTGTCGAACACGAAGTCTCGTTCTCCCCAACAGATGAGCATCGGAACATGGCGCAACTGGTCCAGGCGACGTTCGACCCACTCGACCAACGCGTAGCTGGGGTCGGTTTGCGCCAGCGGGATGTCCTGGACGAAACGCAGCGTGGCGATCCGGTTGGCCCACGAATCGTACGGCGCGCGATAGGCCTGGCTCACCGTGGATGGCATCCGGTTCGTGCAGGCCATGTGGGTCGCGAGATACGAGAATGCGTTCAAACCACGCACCAGGGGAGTGGCGAGGGGCGCCATGTTGCGGAGCACCGCGAGACGTCGCGGCAGCGCCTTCCCTGGAGGCAGCCGGAACGCGGCCGTATTGAAGACCACCAGACGGGCCACGCGCTCCGGTTGGCGGAGGGCGCACGCCATCCCGATCATCCCGCCCCAATCGTGGATCCCGAACGTCACCTGCCCTCCAAGACGCAGGTGGGAGAGCAGGGCTTCGAGGTCGGTGACACGCCGCTCGAGCGTGTAGGGATAGTCGGCATCGCCGGGCTTGTCGGACAACCCGCACCCGATGTGGTCTACTGCGATGACCCGGTATGACCCCCTCAGTTCGGCAATCAGGCGCCGGAAGAAAAACGACCAAGTCGGATTGCCGTGCACCAGCACGACGGGGTCGCCCGCGCCTTCGTCGACGTAGTGATAGCGGTGCCCTTCGATGTCGAGCCAGTGGCTCTGGAAAGGGTAGAGGTGCCGATACGGGGTGAGATCCACGCCGGGGTTACCACTCGAGTCCGAGGAGCAGGCAGTTCAACCCGCTGCCAATACCAAAGAAGCCGACTCGTTGACCGCGTGCCAGCGCCCCACGCTCGTCGGCGATGGCGGCCGTGATCGGCACCGACACGGTCCCGATGTTGCCGAGATACTCGAACGTCGAGAAGTCTCGATCGAGCGGGATGTTCATGGCGGCCAGCACCGCCGCGCGGTGGGGCGCGCCGACTTGATGGCAGATGACCCGGTCCGGTCCGTCGGTCCAGCCAAGTTCGCCAACGAACCCCTCGAACGCCGACGCGCCGAGCGCGACCCCGTGGCGGAGCGTTCCCACCGCATCTGTTTCCATCACGATGGCGTGCTCGACGGAGGCGTCGGTCTCCGCACCCCAGTGGCTCAACGCATGATGCTCCGGCGCGGCGCGCACCACACCGCCGACCAGCCGGTGGCTGGACACCGCGCGAGCTGTGTGGGTGAGCACGATACCGATAGCGCCCGACCCCCCCGTCATGGTCGCCATCGACCGCTTGAACATCTCCATGGTGGGGTTGGCAACCATACGTGCGATGGTCGAATCCACGATCTCTCGTGCGGATTCACACGAGACGACCAAGCCGGCCTCAATCTGTCCGAGTTCGATCGCGTTGGCCACTTGGAGGATCGCGTTCATGACGCCGAGGCAGGCGTTGCATGTGTCGTGGACGACCGCCGTCCCGCGGATTCCCAAGGTGTCGGCGGTGGCGCACGCCGTGGCTGGCTCGAGGTTGTCCCGGCACACCCCACCGTAGACAAGCATGCCGATGTCTTCCGGGACCAGGCCCGCCGCCGTCAGCGCTTTGCGCCCGGCGCGAGCGGCGCCATCGGCCATGCCCTGGCCTGCGTCCCAGAACCGGCGCTCACGCACGCCGGTCAGCGCCGCGATTTGTCCCGTCGGGAGCCGCAGCGCGGCGTACACCGGCGCCAGCCTGGCTTCAAGGGAGTCCGAGGTCACCACATGCGGGGCCAGCTCGTACCCGATCGACTCCAGCGTGACGTGTGAGTAGCGCATCGCAGTGGCGTCAGACGACGAGCCGAATCCCGAAATCGCACACTTCGTAGATGGGGATGCCGTCGACGGACAGGAATCCGTGACCAGTCAGGGCCGGGGTTGGCCCCTCCTGGACGCCGGTCACCACCAGGTCCACCTCGACTCGGCGGTTGCGGGGGATGATCTGCCCGCGATAGATCCAGGCGTGCGTCTGACCGAGCGTCATCGGTTCGAAGCGGTGCGTGTGTCGGACCCGCTCGCCCCATCGGTCGAGCGCGACCAGTTTGAGCAACTGGAGAAACGACTC
>SXOW01000116.1 GCA_005778315.1 Acidobacteriota bacterium | reverse complement strand
GTGCGCTCGGATCTCGCCTGCGCCGGCGTCATGTTCACCATCGACACCGAGAGCGGATTCCGCGACGCGGTCCTCATCAGCGCCGCCTATGGTCTGGGCGAGAATGTCGTCCAGGGCTCGGTCACGCCGGACGAGTACACCGTCTTCAAGACGACGCTGAAGACGGGGCACCGACACATTCTGCAGAAGACCGTCGGCAGCAAGGAGTTCACACTCACCTACACCGGCGCCTCGAGCATCCGGCTGACCTGCCGGCGTTCGTCGACCAGCGGCCACCAGTCGTAGAGCAGCACCTCGAGCGGCCGCCACATCGCCGCCCATCCAGTGATCACGAGGCCTTCGCGGAGGATTTCGCGGGGAGGCCCAGAGGGCAGCGACACGGTCAACTCGGCGAGTGTGAGGAAGACGACGAGCATCGCCAGGCCCACTGCGCGCTTCCACCGAGCGCATGGGGCTGAGAATGCCCGTTCGAGGGGGTGCAGTCAGGCGTGATTCCGTTAAGTGAATGTATGCAATCCTACTGTCCGGCACGACCCCAGTGACCCTCCACAGGTGGACCCGGTCCCTTGTAGGTCTCCTCTACCACGATGGGCCTGATGTCCGTCGTCATTCCGATCTCCCGTCGTTCAGCTAGTGCTGGTTGCGCGTCACACTTCGAGAGGCTCTAGTGTCAGCTATCGTCATGCCGACACTACAGCTGCAAGAACTCCAGCGCGACGGTGCGCCCGATGGGTACCTGGAGATCCACGTCGTGGACGCCGACCGGCACCCGGGCGAGCCGAACAAGCCCTCGGTGCGTGGCAGCACCAACCGGACCACAGCACCTGGACGCGCGACCCGGGCGTGCTGCGCCGCCGTCACAGTACTGGCGCTTGGCGCCATACCGGACGCGGAGACCCAGCCCCCGCGGACGGAGGCCGTTCGGTTGATGCAGGCGGTCGCCGATGCTGACGGCCTTCCGTCGATATCGGTCGCCGTCGCGAAGGCAGGGAGTGTGGTGTTCTCCCGAGCGTTGGGTCTGGCCGACGTCGAGCACCATGTCCCCGCCACGCCCGCCACCGTGATTCCCATCGGCGCTGTGACGAAATCACTCACCGCGGTGGCGGCGCTGCAGCTCGCCGAGCGTGACCGGATCGACCTGGACGCGCCGGTCCAGCAGCATTGCCCCGCGTTTCCCGTGCACGAGACACCGATCACGGTCCGCCAGCTGCTCGGCCACACCGGCGACATTCGTCACTATGACTATCGCCGCTTCGACGAAGACTTCCTCAACACCCGCCACTTCAACTCCATCGACGACGCGCTGGTGAAGTTCGCGGGCGATGACCTCGTCGGACCGCCGGGCGGCCAGTTTCACTACAGCAGCTGGGGCTACGTGGTCGTCGGCTGTGCCATCGAGGGGGCGAGCGGGATGCCCTACGCGGCATCTCTCGAGGAGAACATCAGCCGGGTGGTCGCGCTTCAACACACACGGCTGGACGTGGTCACCGCCATCGTGCCGGCCAGGGCAGGTGGCTACGCGCGAACGGAACGCCGTGACGAGCGACCGCTACCCGTCGGGCGGCGTGCTCAGTACGCCAGAAGATCTCGCGCGGTTCGGCAGTGGGTTGCTGCGACGGCAGCTCGTGGGTGAAGACGCACTCCGCCAGCTGTGGTCCTCCGCAGTCCTGTCCAGCGGTGAACCCACCACGCACGGGCTGGTGTGGGATCTCGCCGCCGACGGCGACGCGGTGTATCACGGCGGCACGGCGTTGGGTGCCACCACGTTCCTCTGCGTGCGACCATACGAGGGGATCGTCGTCGCCATCGCCGTCAACCTCTCGCTGTGGTCCCGCGATCGCCTGGAGCTGGCGCCACAGCTGGCCGAACCGTTCGTCCCGTAATCCGGCGCACACGTGCCGTGTAACGCATCGAGCGGCCGCAGAAATGTCCACTACTCTGCGTTCGGGGCCGTCGGTGGTCGCTTGGCGGAAACCTGCGCCAGGCGCCAGCGCACGATGCGGCGGATCAGGTCCACTGGGAGGTCGCGGTCGTGCGGAAGCTGGATCGCGCCCTTCGATGTGTGCAGCGACGCGAGCTCGGCGGCGAACGCTTCGATCGCCGCAGGTCCGGGGTAGAGGCCAACGTGACGGGCGAAGGCGCCGAAGTGGAGCAGATTCTCCCCCTGATACCAGGTGGGCAGTCCGTAGGCCATGCGCTCGACGGCGTCTGGCGCCTCCTCCCTGACGAGGGAGCGCAGGGTCTGAAGCCGTGTACGCGCCGGCTCAGCGGCAGCGTCGATATAGGCGACGACAGCAGAGCTCGCAGCGGCGGGCATTGGTTTCCGTCGGGCCACTTGAGCCTCCTTGTCGGTCGTTCTATCCTCGACCGGCCTCACGCAGCACATCGAGCGAATCGATTGTCACGAAGGGGTTGCCCTTCCTCTTGTGTATCGGCCCCCAGTCCGCGTAGGTCCAGCGGGTCTCGATCTCGTTTGTTTGTCTCACGTTGGTCCACTCGACAGGTAGCATCCCATCCGCAAGGCGCTTGCGCTCGAGCAGATCGATAGCGTCCTGGCACCGTTGGTCTTTGGCAAGGCCCAGCCCGGCCATAACCACCAGCGCGCTGAGGACATCGTAGCACCGGATCGGGTAGTGGACCTTGTCGACGGGGCCGCCCCAAGCGCTCCACCGTCAGCCTGTCCAGCAGCGGCGAGGTTTCCAGATGCCCACCGAAAACGAACTGGTCCGGTCCGCCACTGACACCGGCCCGGATGCCGACGTGCTCCCGCGCCACGCTGGACTGTGCGACAGCGAGGACGACTAGGTGTAGGCAGACGAAGGCGATCGTGATGTTCTTCATGAAATCTGGTACCGGTTAGGTTAGTGGATGAGCCATTGGGGAGTCGCTGACCGCAGGGAGCCCGTCCCGCGAGCCATTTCCGTCGCGCCAGCCACGACACAGGATATCGAAGTGTGCAAGTGCGGTACCGCCAGTCTGGCCGTGGCCACTCCCACCGCGATCCCCGTCGGTGTGGGCCTCGCGCCACGGGCAACGAGCGCCCCGTGTGTCCGTTCAGACACACAGACCACCGGCGGCGAACACGCGTCGCACATCACGGAGCTGCGCGACGCGTCCTGGCGACGCCGGCGGGGACGACGGCGACCTACAGCACCCTTCCGCCCGATGCCACCATGCACGCCCAGACGATCCAGATGGGCGGCGTCGTCACTGCGGCGCAGGCCGGGGGCAGCCAGTCACACGCCAACGTGCAGCCTTCCCTGGCGATGAACTACGCGATCGCGCTCTTCGGCATCTATCCCTCCCAGGCCTGACCACCGGGCCGCCGGGCCAGCGGCCGCACGTGCCGGCCACCGGCCGCGGCATCTTGACTCACCCAAGCCCGGGAAGTACCCTCCTCGACGAGTTCCACATTTCATCCATTCGCATGGCGATCGCGACAGGCTCAGCGTCGCGATCCAGGGGAAAGTCATGGCCCGCACCATCTTGAATATCGGTTGTCTTGTCGTCCTGCTCGGCACGGTCGCGTTCACCCAGCACACGGACGATCCTGCGGTCGCGATGACCCGAGCGGCCATCGATTTCCTCGACTCGCTCACCGATGAGCAGGAGCGAGCCGTGCGGTTCCCCTTCGATGGCGAGGACCGATTCGACTGGCATTTCATTCCGCGGGAGCGCAAAGGGGTGCCGCTCAAGACGATGACGTCGTCGCAGCGCTCTGCGGCCCTGGACCTGCTGCGGACGGCGCTGAGTGAAGAGGGGTTCACGAAGGCCGAGTCGATTCGGCAGCTCGAACGGATTCTGTTTGAGCTTGAGGGTCGCGACATCCGCGACCCGGACCTGTATTTCTTCATGGTGTTCGGCGAGCCGGGGAGCGGCAACACATGGGGCTGGCGCTATGAGGGTCACCACCTGTCGCAGAACTGGACCATCGTCAATGGCAAGGCGGTAGCCGCAAGTCCGCAGTTCTTCGGCACCAATCCGGCCGAGGTGCGTGATGGCCCCAAGAAGGGGCAGCGCGTGCTGGGCCGCGAGGAAGACCAGGCTCGGGCGCTGCTGGCATCGTTGAACCCGGCGCAGAAAGCCAGTGCGACGTTGTCTGACGAGGCGCCGCGGGACGTGCTGACGGGCACCGCGCGCGAGGTGGCGATGCTGGACGACCTGGGTGTGTCGCACGCGGACATGAACGCGAGCCAGCGCGCGGCGCTGTGGGCCATTGTCGAGCAGTACGCCACCGCGCAGCCGGCGCCGATTGCGGAACAGCGGCTCGCCGAAGTCCGCGGGGCCGGGCTGGACAACATCAAGTTCGGGTGGATGGGCGGGGCGGCGCGGGGCGAGCCGCATTACTACCGCATTCAGGGACCGACCTTTCTCATCGAGTACGACAATACGCAGGGCGAGGCGAACCACGTGCATAGTGTGTGGCGGGATTTCCGGGGCGATTTTGGGCGGGATCTGCTGGCGGCGCACTATGAGCAGTACGCGCATGGGGCGGTGAACGCGGACGAGTAGGCGTGTGTGCCGCCCGTGGGGCGCGCTCCGTGGGGGCTCTTAGACGGCCCTGAGGGGCCCGCCGACGACGGACGGGGACCGACGGGGTTCGACTGCGGCATCTTCGACGGCTTTGAGGACGAGCAGGGTTCGGTCGTCCTGGCTGCCGAAGGAGAAGGTGCGGACATCCTGCATGACGTGGCTGCAGATGTCTTCTGCGCTCTCGGTCCGGGCGGCTTCGAGGGTCGAGACCAGCCGCCGGCGACCGTAGTGGTTCTCACTCGCATCGCTCGATTCGACGATGCCGTCGGTGTACATCACGAACAGGTCACCGACCTCCAGCTCAGCGACACCCTCGAAGTACCGGGGCGACTCGAACATCCCGAGCGGGACGCCCCCACTTCGCAGTTCCTCAACCGCGCCATTCGCTCGCAGCACGATGGGCGGCTGGTGTCCGGCGTTGACGTAGATCATCCGGCGGGACGGCACGTCCAGGACCGCATAGAACAACGTCACATACTTCCCCTCTTCCACCGAGTCGTAGAAGAAGCGGTTGGCGCGACGCATCACGGCGCGCGTGGCCAACTCGCGCCCGACCAGCGCGTACATCGAGGCGCGGATGGCCGACACGAGCAGCGCCGCGCCGATCCCTTTCCCGACGACATCGGCGATGACAATGCCCCAGCGGTCGTCCGGCAGCGGAATGAACTCGTAGTAGTCGCCCCCGACCTCGAAGGAGGCCTCGTTGACGCCAGCGACGTCGAATCCCTCCAGTGTCGGAATGGTGCGTGGAATGAGATCTTCCATCACCTGCCGCGCGACAAGCAGGTCGCTGTCAATGCGCCGCTTGTCTCGAACTTCTTCCTTCAGCCGCGCCCGCTCGATGGTGCCCGCCACGACAGTGCCCAACAGCTGCAGCATCTCGACCGCAGACGCGTCGAACGCCTTCTCGCGGGTGGCATGCAGTTCGATGGCCCCCATCACGGTGCCGTGCGCACCGACGACCGGCACCACCACGCACGAGACAAACCCCCGACCGGCTGCGGCGGCATCGTCTGCGCTGCAATTGGTCACCACCGACTTGCCGCGTGCGATGGCGCGCGCCACCGGCCCGTCTTTCTCGATCGGGTCTCGACGACCAGGTGGTGGCCCGCCCTCGACCCGCCAACGCCAGTGGAGCACCCGGCGGTTCGACCGCCCAAGCACATACACGCCGGCCGCGTCGAACGGGACCAGCTGGGCCACGCCATCCAGCAATCCGTTGAGGCTGACATCGACATCCCGCGACTCGGTCGACAGTCGATAGGCATTGACCACGATGCCCACGGCTCGGAGGACCTCGGCCGTGATCGGCGGCGGTGGGGTGGCCGGTTCGTCAGCGGGAACCGGCGGGGTGATTGGCATCGGCGTGCCATTCTACCGCGGGTGGACACCTCCACCGGTGGCGGTGCGGATGGGGTGGATTGATGACCGCGGCGCGCGGGCGCAACGCGGTTTCTGCCGTGGCCGAAACCCAGAGCACCCCGGTGCAGCTGGAGCGTCGGCGGTGGACGAAATCGGAGGGTCGCACATAGAATGAGAGCGCACGCTGTGGTGGGTGTAGCTCAATTGGTAGAGCGCCGGACTGTGGCTCCGGATGTTGCGGGTTCAATCCCCGTCACTCACCCCATTCCCGACAATTCAATGTGAGCGGAGGCCGCGCGGGCCGACGCCGTCCGGTTCCGCGCTTGCCGGGGCGGCCCTGAAGGGCCCGGCTACGAGACTGGGACGCCGGGCGCGGCCGGGGCATCGGCTTGGACGTCGCCGCGCGTACGGGTGGCTAGAGCGTGTGGTACCAGTCTCGCAGGGCCCGGCCGATGGCGTGGGGTTGGTCTTCTTGCACGAAATGCAGGCCGGGGCCGATGTCGACGCTGGTCAGGGCGTTGATGTGAGTCTGGCACCAGGTGACCATGTCGGCGCCACAGATACGACGACGTCGGATTCCCGTGCAGGAACAG
>SXOW01000115.1 GCA_005778315.1 Acidobacteriota bacterium | reverse complement strand
GTCCAGGAAGGAAATAGTTTCAGCAGCAGGGCCACCCCAACGACCGCAGTGGCGACACCCAGTAGGGGGTTTGGTGCCGCGTTCTCCCACCAGCGTGCAGCCGGCCGAGTCGCAACGGCGCTGCTCTCGGAAGTAAGACGCGTATGCCCCCGCCAGCCCGAGCACCCCAAGACCCCTCGCCAGACCTGCCGCGGTCCGATTGATCGCGCGATCTTTACCAGAGGATTGGGCCGCGCCGCCGGGAGGGAGCACCGCGTTGGGCGCCCGGCGTCGAATGCCTCTGACGCCGGGCGCTGGCTGGGACGGGCCGCGTCGTGGGCATTTGGAGGGGCCCGCGCAGCGGCTGTGCTGGGCCGGGGACACGCCCTGGGGGCCGTTCCCGAACAGCACATCAGTGGGACGTCACGGGCTACGTGGTGCCGAACGCGAAGATCCACCCGAAACCAATCGAGTGCTGAGACTTTTTGAGCTCACCCGCATCGGTCTCGAACACGGGCCGATCCGAGAAATCGCTCCGGTACTCGATCCGCCACCGGAAGGTGTCGGTCGGCATGAGCTCCAACGTGATCGTCGTTTCCTTCATGGTCTGTATTGTGCCTGTCGAGAACCCGTCGGGATCGTCGTACCATTCGAAGCGCGGCGACACGGCCCACTGGTTGCCCTGGTACTTCAGATACCCGGCGATGCCCTGCCACTCGACATCCAACGCGCCCAGCTCGTCGCGGCCGTAGTCGTAGTTCACCATCAGACTCAGTGCCGGGGTCGCCGCGTATGACACCGTCGCGTCGTACAAGTGGCGGATGTCGTCGTTGTTGTCAATCTGTTCGGGACCGAACATGTAGTTCTGCATGATCGTCACCGATTCGGTTGGTGTGAGCGTTAACCCGACACCAACGGTCTTGCCCGTGTTGTTCTCGTATACGTTATTCCACCCATTAGAGACGCTAGCTCCCACCCGTACCTTCTCGTTGAAGTCGTAGGACGCGCGCACGCCGGAGTGATAGAACGGAATCGCCCACCCGAAGAGGATCGAACGCGAGTAGTTCCAATTGTCCATCGCTTCGATGACCTCGGCGCCGTGTTGCGTGACCCACTTGCCGACGTCGATCTGCAGGCCGTTGCCGGCCGGCGCGAGGTAGCTGACGTACGCCTCCTGGACGTACTGCAACGGATTGTCCGGTTCTGCGAAACTGATGACCGGCGTCGTGCTCCCGAGATTGAGCTTCGTCTTGAATCCGACCCGCGAGTCCTGGGACGGGGCCTTGTTAAGCCAGATCTGCGCCATGGCGGGTGTGAACTGGTTGTGCTCGAAGTCGAACGACCGGTAAGGCGCGTCGAGCTTGCTCGAGTAGAACGTGTAGTACGTGTCGACGAAGCCGCCGAGCTCGGTGCTGCGGAAGAATTCCAACGTGCCCGCGTCGGCGGACTGGGCCTGTTCGCCTGCGCCGCCGGCCGGCACAGCGCCGGAAGACGCCGGCTCCGGGGAGCTGTCCGGACCGCCGGACTGGGCAACGGCCATGCGTGGCACACAGGCGATCAGCGTGAACGCTGTGCAACATCCAACGAACCGGGCGATCCAAGCCGAGTGGGTCCTGACTCTGAGAGTCGACATCATGGTTTCTGGTCCTCCTCGCGATGTGGTCGCCGCCGGGGTGGCCCACCTGACCGACTGATGCCGGGCCAACCTTCGCGGCGAACTGTTGTGTCCTGAAACTGCAAGACGCATGTCACGTATTATCGAGCCGACGCGACGACGACGGTTCCGATACCCCCGACGACTGCCGACACTGCGGGGTCGACATCTTCTTCCTTTTCTTCCTTCCATCTCCTTCGGTCCGGTGGTCGCAGGCGTCACGGTCCAGGTAATTGCGCAGCCAGCGCCGGGCGACAGGTGGGACCGCAAGCCCACCTGCCGCCCGAACCTCGAGGACAGCTTGCAGGTGCTCACCCCACTAGCTTTGCGTGATTGAGAATCCTGCGTATGCCTCCATCCCGTGTTCGCTGACGTCGAGTCCCATCTGTTCTTCTTCCTTCGTGACTCGGATGCCGGTGGTCGCCTTGAGAGCGAAGAAGATGACAAAGGCCGATATCAGACAGAAGACCCCGTAGGCCGCGACGCCGATAAGCTGGGTGACGAACGAGTGGTCCGGGTTTGTGCTGAAGATACCGACGGCCAAGGTGCCCCAGATTCCGCAGACGAGATGGACCGAGAGCGCCCCGACCGGGTCGTCGAGCTTGGCGCGGTCGAAGAGCAACACCGACACCACGACGAGGACACCGGCAACCAGGCCGATGACAATGGCGGAGTTGACCGAAACCGTGTCGGCGCCGGCGGTGATGCCGACCAGTCCGGCCAGCGCCCCATTCAGCACCATGCTGAGGTCAGGCTTGTGCTGCAGACTCCAGGACGCCAGCATCGCCGCAATGAGGCCGGCCGCGGCCGCCAGGGACGTGGTCACAAAGACCAGTGAGACCAGTGCGGGGTTGGCGCTCAGGACCGAGCCGCCGTTGAATCCAAACCAGCCTAGCCAGAGCAGGAAGACGCCGATGGTGGCGAGCGGCATGCTGTGGCCGGCGACCGGTCTGATCTTGCCGCCCTCGAGATACTTGCCCAGACGTGGTCCGAGCACGATGATGCCAGCCAGAGCGGCCCAGCCACCGACCGAGTGCACGAGGGTGGAGCCGG
>SXOW01000114.1 GCA_005778315.1 Acidobacteriota bacterium | reverse complement strand
GTGGGCCCCCACGATCTACTCCGCCCTGTTGGGAGAGCGCCTGGCGACGCACGGTTCGACCACATGGCTCGTCAATACCGGGTGGACAGGCGGGCCGTTCGGAACAGGACGGCGGATGCCCATCGCCCACACGCGCGCGCAGATCTCCGCGGCTTTGTCGGGGGCCTTGGACGACGTGCCCTGCCACACCGACCCCGTGTTCAACATCGATGTGCCCGAGAGTTGTCCGGGCGTCCCGTCGGAAGTGCTACAGCCCCGTCAGACGTGGGCGAATCCGGCGGACTACGACGTCCAGGCGGCGAAGTTGGCCGCGATGTTCAGGAAGAACTTCGAGTCATTCGCCGAGACCGCAGACCCCGGGGTCGTAGCGGCTGGCCCCAGGGCCACCTAGCCTGGGAGTGACCGGATGGCGAGTCTCACCGCCTTCGAGCCCGTCATAGGGCTCGAGATTCACGCGCAACTGCGGACGGCGACGAAGATCTTCTGCGGGTGCAGCACCGAGTTTGGTGCGGCGCCGAATACGCACGTATGCCCCGTCTGCCTGGGGCTGCCGGGCGCGTTGCCCGTCCTCAGCCGTCGGGTGGTGGAGTTGGCGATTCGCGCCGGGCTCGCGCTCGGGTGCACGATTCATACGCGGTCGATTTTTGCGCGGAAAAACTATTTCTATCCGGACTTGCCCAAGGGCTACCAGATTTCCCAATACGAACACCCCATCGCCACCGATGGCCAGCTGGACTATGACGACGACACTGGGTCCCACTCGGTTCGGATCCGTCGCGTGCACCTCGAAGAAGACGCCGGTAAATCACTGCATCTCGGCAGCGGGGCGAGCGACCGACACAGCTATCTCGACTTCAATCGCAGCGGCGTCCCGCTTGTCGAAATAGTCACGCACCCAGACCTGCGGTCTCCGGCTGAAGCGGCCGATTTTTTTGCTCGCTTGCGCACCATTCTCCTCGCCGTCGGGGTCAGCGACGGCAATATGGAGGAGGGGAGTCTGCGCTGCGACGCGAATGTGTCGGTTCGACCGTTCGGACAGAGCGAACTGGGGGTCAAAGTCGAGGTCAAGAACCTGAATTCGTTCCGGTTTTTGCAGCGCGCGGTCGAGTACGAGATTGCGCGACAGACCGAGCGGTGCCTGGCCGGCGACCGGATCGTCCAGGAGTCTCGCCAGTGGGATGAAGCGGCGGGACGGACGGTGTCGATGCGCAGCAAAGAAGAGGCGCACGACTATCGGTATTTTCCGGACCCGGACCTCCCACCCGTCGATGTGTCGGAGGCATGGATCGCCGTGGTGCGCAGCCGCCTGCCGGAACTGCCCGATGCGCGAAGACAGCGGCTGGTTCAAGACTACGGGTTGGCACCGGCCGACGCGGGCCAGATTGCCGAGACGCCGTCGATGACGCGCTTCTTCGAGGCGACGGTCGCCGTGTCAGGCAATGCACGCGCCGCGGGAAACTGGGTGACGGGAGAAGTCACGCGCCGGCTCAAACATGACGGCCGGGATATCGATGCGGTGGGGGTGACGCCCGAGGCGCTCGGTCGTCTGCTGGTGATGATCGACGACGGGCACGTGAGCGCAAGCGCCGCGAAAGACGTGTTCGAGTTGATGTACGGGACCGATCGCGAAGCGGGTGACGTGATCCGCGCTGAGGGATTGACCCAGATCGGCGACGTCGATGAGTTGCACGAGATCGTGGCGCGTGTGTTGCAGGAGCACCAGGATGCCGTGGCCAGGTTCCGAGCTGGCAATGAGGGGACGCTCCGGTTTCTGGTCGGGCAGGTGATGCGGGCCACGCGTGGTCGCGCCAATCCCAAGCTGGTCAACGATTTGTTGCGACGGGAACTGACCGGTGCGGGCACGGTGTGATGGGGACCCGGGTGCTGTGATCGGTGCGTCTGTCGCGTATCGCCCGAAGCGATAAGATCGACATCAGGCGCCGGCGGGATGGCCGTGGGGTGCGTTGGAGGGCTGCTCGCCGCGTTGAGCACGCCCGAGACTGCGGCGAGCAGTTGAGGAGCAGCGAGTGTCTTGGCGACACGTGCGTTGACAGCGCCAATTCGGGCGCATAGACTGGAGACTCCTACGCAGATGTCGCGGACCCCTCGCAGTTTCTCCCGTTTGTTGGTAGACGCGCGCCCAAGCCGGGCTCCGCACGCCCACACCGTTCTGACCAATTTCTACCGAGAAGAGTTTCTGAAGCACCACGAGTGCCTGTTGCGCCAGCGCCACGAGTACTCGGAGTGCACGATCGCCGACGTGGAAGCCGCGCTTCGCCGCGTGATGGCTCGCATCGAGGAGCTCTGCGCCGAAGGTCACGCCGACGTGGATCTCGTGGCGAGTCGTCTGCTGCACTCGTTTGACGGCGTGACCAATTTGTCCGCGTGGTCTGAGCCATCCAACCTTCATTAGTGATCTCGGTCTCGCGAGTTCCGACAACCCTGTCCTCCCAACATCCTCGCCTCGCCATTCTTCGCCAGCACGCACTTGAGATTGTTCGGGCCGCGCTGGCGGCGGTCTCGCCGGGCCGCCTGATGCAACACGCGCTCAACGACCCAGCGGTGCGGCACGCGGCGACCAGCGCGCCGCTCTCGGTGGTGGCGGTTGGGAAGGCATCCGAGGGGATGGTGCGCGGCCTGTTGGCTACGCCCGGTCTGCAGATCGCCAGAGGGGTGGCGGTTGGGCCAGGCCGGTCGGTGTCGCTGCCGGCGCCGTTTGTCTGGCACACGGCCGGTCACCCCCTGCCTGATGCCGGTAGCGTGCGCGGGGGGGCGGCAGCGCTCCGGTGTGCCGAGGCGACGGGCGCATCCGAGCGCCTCGTCGTGCTCTTGTCCGGGGGGGCGTCCGCCATGCTCGCGGCCCCGGTGGCCGGCCTGACCCTGGCCGAGAAAGTAGAGGCCACGCGCCTCCTGTTGACTGCAGGGGTCCCGATTCACGAACTGAATTGCGTGCGAAAGCACCTGTCCGACGTCAAAGGCGGCCGCCTCGCGATGGCCGCTCACGGGCCGACGGTGACCCTGGCCATCTCGGACGTGGCGTCGCCGGTAGAGGACGATCCGGCCGTGATCGGATCGGGGCCGACGGCCGTGGACGAGACGACGTTCGCCGACGCGTTGACGATCGTCAGACGCGTGACAGGCATGCCTCGAGCGGTCATCGAGGTGCTGGAGCGGGGTGCTGCCGGCGACGCGCCGGAAACGCTGAAACCGGGGGATCCGCGGGTGGGGGGCTCGGTCTACCGGGTCATCGGGAGTCGACGGCACGCGATGAACGGGGCGTTGGCGGCGGCAACAGAGCGGGGATACGCGGTGTTCACCTTCGACGCGCCGGTTGTGGGTGAGGCGCGGGTCACGAGTCCGATCCACATCGACCGTCTCCTCGATCGGTGTCGCGGACTGCGGCGCGATCACGGCACACCAGCCTGCGCGGTATCGTCCGGCGAAACGACGGTGTCCGTGCGCGGCGGGGGACACGGGGGGCGCAACCAGGAAATGGCGCTTGCCGCCGCATCGAGGCTTGC
>SXOW01000113.1 GCA_005778315.1 Acidobacteriota bacterium | reverse complement strand
GCTCTCGCGGAGCGGGGCGCCGAGTCGATCGCGATATCCGCGGCGTCCGGAGACGGCGTCGATGAGCTGCTGGTCGGTCAGCCAGGCCCAGCGCTCGGTGAGGTCGGCGCGCAGGAACGCCAGCAGCACGTAGCCGCTCCCGAACAGGACCGACCCGACCTTCAGGAAGAAAAGCGTCAGACGGGTCAGCGTCACCGGCACGGCGACCGCCGCCGCGGTCTGCGCCAGCAGCGCGCCGCCACCCGCGGCGAAGGTGGCGAGCGCACATGTCATGGTGCCGGGCCAGCCCAGACGCGCGCCGACCATCAGGGCTCCGCCCAGGGCCAGCAGACCCAGCTCGTGCCAGCCGGCCAGCGAGAGGCCGGCGACCAGCACCCCGATCGACCCGGTCAGCGGTCCCTTGACCGCGCTGCGGCCCAGCGTCCACAACGCCTGCCCGACGATGGCGATGACCACGGGGCCCACGCCGTAGAGCAGCCAGCCGACCTCCGGCGTCGTGGCATAGTGGACATAGCTCCAGGCGATGGCCCCGACCAGGAGGCACGCGGGAAGGATGAAGCAGACGCCGGCGACGACCAGACCCGCCGCGCCTGCGCGCCTGTAGCCGAGATGAATCGCCATCTCGGTCGAATTGGGGCCGGGAATCAAGTTGGTCGCGGCGAGCAGGTCGAGGAACTCGGCGTCGGTCAGCCAGCCGCGTCGCCCGACGGTCTCGTCGCGCATCATGCCAATGTGCGCCGCGGGGCCGCCGAACGCAGTGACACCCAGCCGCAGGAACAGACCGGCCAACTCACCCAGGGAGCCTCCTGTGGTCACGGCCAGATTCTACCGGAGCGGGTCGGCTGCCGGCGTTGACCCGATCGAGGAAATGCGAGACGCTTCCCCAGACGAGGCTGGCGTGGGCTCGCGCCGGAGGCTGGGAAGGGACTGCACAGATGATGAAGAATCGACGAGGACTCGCATTCGTGATCGCGGCCTGCGCGGGATCGTTCGGCGCGGGGATGTTCGCGCAATCGGCGACCGACATTGAGAGCTTTCAGGCCGGTCCCGGCGGCACCAGACTCGATGTGCTGTTCGACGGGCCGACCATGGGCGTGGAGGTCGATGTGGCGCGGCTGACCTTCCCGCCCGGCACGAACTCAGGCGATCATGCCCATGGCGTCACCGAGATCTTCTACGTGCTGGAAGGCACCCTCGAGCATGTCGTGAATGGGGAAAGCCACATCCTGACTGAGGGCATGCTCGGCTACGTCAAGCCGCCGGATACGGTCAACCACATCGTGGATCCGGATGGCCCGCCGGCCCGGACCCTCGTGATCTGGGCCCCGGGTGGGGAAGCCGCGCGTCTCGGGTCCCGCTGGCAGCGGGTGCCGTAGCCGCGTTCGATCAGAGGTAGCGCGAGTTGACACGAATGAGGACCAGAGACCAGGATACCGGTTGGCGACGGTGCGGCATCTACCCTCGGTGTGTTGTGAGGTAGGGCAGGCCCGACACAACAGGAGAGGGCATGTATGCGACGGTTTTCATGCGTTGGCACGCTGACACTCGGGCTGCTCACCTGGGCGCAGGGGGCAGGTGTGGTGGTCAGGGGGCAAGCGGTTCAGCCACTGGCCACGGACACGGTGACGATGGCGAAGACCAGCGACGCCTCGCCGGCGGTGTTCCAGTTCGCGGCCGAGACCGCCGGGGTTCTGACCGTTGTGGTGCGCGGCACCGACGGGGTGGATCTGAGGATTGCCGTCACCGACGATCTCGGGCAACCGGTGGTAGACGGAACGGCGGATCGCGACCTCGGAGGGGACTCTGGTGCGGAACAGGTGACGGTGACGCTGCCGGCCGCCGGCGAGTATCAGGTGCGCGTGACATCGTTTTCCGGCTCCGCCAGCGGAGCGTTCCGGATCGCCAGCGGCTGGATCGCGTTCCCGGACGCGCAGGCTCCGGCTGATCCGGACGGGCGCCCCACGAACGCCAATGCGCTCGTGCCGGGTACGCCTATCGAGGGCGATCTGAATCCCACCGGGGGGGATGCCTGGGATTGGTTCGTCGTGACGTCGGACACGGCCGCGGCGGTGACCGTGCTGACCGAAGCCCCAGTAGGCGATCTGGTCATCGAAGTGTTCCGGGAGGGCGAGTACGGCGAGGCGACTGGTCGATCAGACCAGGACATGGACGGCATCACCGGCAACGAATCCCTGACGGCTCGGATTGAAGCCGGCGGCCGCCTCTATTTCAAGATCTCGACCGCCTTCGCCTCACAGGGTCCGCTGACCTACTCCATTCGCGCGGGCCTGCTGTAGACGAGCCCCCGCGTCATCGACGGCTCCGCACGCGAGCGTTCGCCGACTGGGATGCGGTGGTGCACCCTGCTGAATCCTGCCCGCTGGTCCGAAATCGGCGCCGTATCCGTCGCTCTCACGCTTGGTCAGCTCAGGTGATAACGGATTCGAACCCGGCTGGGGAACGTCGGAAGTTCGTCCCGGGTCAGCCGTGGCAGATTGAGCTGGAGCTCCCGAAGGCGCGGGAGGTCTGCGAGCAGCGCCAAGCCGGCGCTCGTCACGCCGCGACACCCGTGTAACCCGATCGCTTCGAGCGAGGGCATCGCGGCCAAAACCTCCAGTGAGCGATCGGTGACGTGCGTGCCGTTCATCTCAACCCGCTTCAGCGTGTTGAGACCCTGGATGTGGGCCGTCGCGGCGTCAGTGTTCTCCCGGCTGAATCGAATCCATTCGAGGCGCCGGCAGCGACCCACGTGGCCATAGCTGTCGTCGGGGACGTCCGACAGTCCGCATTCGGTGAACGCGGGAAAGTCTGGCAGCGCCGCGAATCCGTCGTCACCGACATGTCTGCAGCTCATCGAGAGCCCGCGGAGCGCCGGCATCGCCGCGAGTGAACGAAGGCCGCGACTGCCGAGGTTATAGGTCCGCCGGCCGTTGATGTACTCGATGGTCCTGGACGCACTGAGCGCCGCAAACCCCTCGTCGCCGGCAACCATGTCCTGACCGAAGAGCATGCGAACGTGCGGCATCGCCGCAACCTCGCGCATGGTGGCGTCGCCACCCAGCCGCGCACAGCATCCCAGCCACCCTAGGTGTGAAAGCCGGTTGAGACTCGCCACTCCGGCCGCCGTCACCTGTGAACGACTGTCGTCGAACGCGTGAAACCCCGTCGTCGCGAAGCAGTTCACGGCGAAGAGTCCTTCGAGCCCCGCCAGGTTCGACAGGCCGGCGTCACTGAAGGGGGTCTTCATGTTGAGGAACACATATGTCGGAAAGGCGTCGAAGGCGTCGAGCGCGAAATGAATCACGCCACCGCGCCATGCCTTGAAAGCGGGGACATCGTGAAGACGCCGCAGCCCGCTGTCGGTGACCTGGTTTCCTGCATAGAAACGCCTGATGTCGCGCTTCCCCGCAAGGGTGTCGATGGCACCATCGCCGGTCGGTGTCCCCATGAGGTCAACGAACTCGAGACGTTCGCACGTTCGCAAGTTCGCAACCCCCCGATCGGACACGGCGGGATGATGGGCGAGCTTGACGGTCCGAAGCTCCGGCAATTCCCGGAACACTTCAAGACCCCGATCGGTCACCCCACTCCCGCCCAGATTCACCTCGATCAGGGCCGGCAGCTTCGCCAGATGCCGCGCGCCTGCATCCGTGAGCCCGCGCGAGCCGCTCAGATCCAATCGGATCAGATGGCGCAACTCGTCTAGACGCGCGGCCAGCGCATCTGTCATCTGCCCACCCGCGTGCAACGCCGTGATCTGCTCCTCCCTGATGACCTCGAAGACCGCTTCCCAATCGCGCTCAGTCAGAGGCGCCTTCAGCTCGAGAGTGCCCTCCTCGGAGTCGATGGTGTAGTCCGGTGACGCTGGGCGTGTGCCGGGGGTCGCCTGTGCGCCTCGCGAGGGGGGCGCCGCTGCCTCCGCGTACCGCTCGAGACCGTGCGGCCGGTCGCCGTCACTACGGCGCAGGAACGCCGGCCAGCTTGCGAAGCCGTGCTCGCGCGCGATCACGAACTGCGCGTCGGCAAGCACCGCCGCGCCGCTGGCCGCGCGCGGCGCGAGAGCGCGGAAACGCCGGGCGGCTGCCTCGTCGCCCTCGCGATACGCGCGCAGCAGTGTCTTCGCCTGCTTGCGGAGCTGCTCGAGCGACGGGCTGTCCGGA
The DNA here is from genome assembly GCA_005778315.1 of Acidobacteriota bacterium. Classification (GTDB taxonomy): domain Bacteria; phylum Acidobacteriota; class Vicinamibacteria; order Vicinamibacterales; family UBA8438; genus UBA8438. The sequence continues at coordinate 2,226 of SXOW01000113.1, read as the reverse complement.
AGACGGGACGGAAAATCTGACATGGGATCTCCTTTCGACGCGCCCGCGTCCGCACGGCAGGCTGAAAGAAGCTGAAAGAGGTGTATGCGTCAGCCACGCTTTCAGTCCAACGACCGGGGTTAGCCCAGGCGCAGCGGGAGGTCCCGCAGCCGGGTACCGGTCAGGACGAAGAGTGCGTTGGCGACCGCCGGCGCCACCGGAGGCACGCCCGGCTCACCCAGACCGCCTACCGGCCCGCCTGAGTCGACGAAGGACACATTGACTCGGGGCGCCTGGGCCAGCCGAACCATGTTGAAGTCGGGGAAATTCCTGTTCTCGACCGCACCGCCACGCACCGCGATCTCGTGGAACAGCGCCGACGACAGCCCGAAGTTGACGCCGCCCTCGATCTGCGCCAACGCCTGCTGGGGGTTCACCACCAGGCCGCAATCGACCGCCGAGTCGACCCGATAGACCCTGATGGTGTCGTTCTCGATTCCCACCTCGGCGACGTGCGCCACGATCGAGCCGAACGACTCGACGATGGCGATGCCCCGCGCGCGTCCCTCCGGCGCCGGCGTACCCCATCTGGCCATGTCCGCGGCCCGCTCGAGCACCGCCTTGTGCCGCGGCGCGTCGTGCAGCAATCCCCGCCGGAACTCGAACGGATCCGTACCGGCGGCATGCGCCATCTCATCGATGAACGATTCGGAGAAGAACCCGTGCTGTGAGGCCGCGACCGAGCGCCAGGAGCCGGTCCGAAGATGCACCGGCGCCGTCACCGCCGTGATGTCCTTGTCCTCGATCCCGTAGGGCGGGTCGGCTTCGAGCGTGTCCGCCAGTCCTCCGGTGAAGCGGCTCGCCCAGCGTCGTGCGTGCCCCTGCTCGTCGACCACGCCCTGGAAGCGCGCCATCACGAACGGCCGGTAGTAGCCGTGCCGCATATCCTCTTCGCGGCTCCACACCAGCTTCACCGGACGCGGCGAGGTGACCTTGGCCACCGACACCGCCTGCTCGACGTAATCGTAGGTGCCGGGGAGACGCCGGCCGAAGCCGCCGCCGAGCTGCTGGTTGTAGATCGTGACGTTGTCCCGATCCAACCCCGCGACCGTGGCCGCCACGCCACGCGTGCTCAGCGGGTCCTGGGTGCCGGCCCACACCTCCAGCTTTCCATCTGCGAGCCGCGCGGTGGCGCACATCGGCTCCATCGTGGCGTGCGAGAGGTAAGGCACGCAGTATTCGGCGGTGACCACGCGTGCACCATCGGGCACCCCGTCCGGTGGCACCTCGTCCAGCGGCGCTTCGTCCAGTGCCGCGGCGTGCCGGGCGCGGATCGCCGCGGTGTCCACGTCGCCGAGCCCGGCGTCGGTAAACCGAGGCGCCAGCGCGTCAAGCGCGTGCTGGGCTCGCCAGTAGCCATCGGCAACCACCGCCACGGCATCGTCGAGCTGGACGACCTTGTGCACACCGGCCATCGCCTCCGCCGGAGCGGGGTCCACACCCTCGAGCTGTCCCCCGGGGACCGGCGCGCGCACGATCGCGGCATAGAGCATGTCGGGTCTCACCACGTCCATGCCGTACTGTGCGGCGCCCACCACCTTGCCGGGGATGTCGGGCCGATCTTGGGAGGTACCGACCAACCGATACTCGTCTCGTGACTTGAGCCGGGGCCGGCTCGGGAGGTCCAGCGCGCTCGCTCGCGCGGCCAGTTCGCCGTATGTGGCGCTCTGTCCGCTCGGCTCGTGGATCACCCGGGAGTCGCGAGCCGTCAACTCGCTCATCGGCACGCCCAACTGCTCGGCACCCGCCTCCAGCAGCATCCCGCGGGCGGTGGCGCCAGCCAGCCGCATACCGAACACGCCGGTGCCCCTGGTGCTGGTGCTGCCGCCGGTGACCTGCAGCCCGGCGAACTGCGCCATCTTGAACGAGCCGAAGTCGAACGCCCGCTCCATGAAGCCGGGCACGGTGACGCCGACTTCGCCGAGGAACGCGTGAAGGATGTAGCCGTTGGCGTAGATATCCTCGGCCGGCGCCTGCTCCACGGTGCAGTTGCTCCAATCGGCGTCGAGCTCTTCGACCAGCAGCATGCCCAGCCCCGTCAGCGCGCCCTGTCCCATCTCGCAGTGCGGGACGAGGACCGTCGTCCGGTTGTCCGGCGTGATCGTGATCCAGGTGGTGAGACGCCCCTCGCCCTCCGCCCCTTCGGGGACGTAGGTAAGCCGGTTGGGAGAGAAGACGATGCCCCCG
>SXOW01000112.1 GCA_005778315.1 Acidobacteriota bacterium | reverse complement strand
GACGAGGAACTGAAGGTTGCCGGCGGTGCTCAGCCCCGCGATGGCGGTATCGCCGAGCCGACCGACGAAATACAGGTCAACCAGGTAATACAGGGTCTGAAACACCATCCCGCCGGCGATGGGGCCGGACAATTTCAAGATGTGGCGGGGGATGGAGCCCTGGGTGAGGTCGTGCACGGTGGCGCTTGTTTACGGCGAACCTAAATGTTACATCTAGTAACGTGACTATCAGTAACACTCATGGACTGCTGACGCCGCTCCAGGCAGCGGTCATGCACTGCGTCTGGTCCCACGGTCCCAGCACGGCCGACGCAGTGCGGACCGCCCTCCATCCAGTACACCCGCTGAAGGACTCCAGCGTGCGCACCCTGTTGCGACGATTGGAGGCGCAGGGGTATGTGCAGCATCGGACGGACGGCAAGACCTTCGTGTACGTGCCCCGGATGTCGCGACAGCGAGCGGTGGCCACCGGGGTTCGGCAGATCATCGAGCGGCTTTGCGGGGGGTCCGTGGAACAGTTTCTCGCCGGCATGGTCGACGAACAGGTTCTCTCGTCCGTTCAAACCGAGGTGTTCGGCCCCCGACTCGACTCCCAGAGCCAGACGGAGAAGCGTAAAGACCGGAAGAAGCAGAAGAAGAGAAAGAAACGGGACAAGCGGAGGCTATTCTAGGGGCGTGACGCGAACGTGTTGGTGTGGCGGCCATCCTTCCAGGCCGCTGGGTGACAGTTACGGGGCGTGCGACGCGTGCGGGACGGTGGTCTACACCGACCCGTACGATCTCGACGACTACACGTCAACCACCTCCGACACCGCTTTCTATGGCGAGCGGTACTGGCGCGACCATGTCCCGAGCGGTCTGGGGTTGCCTGGACTGGTGGAGCGGGCGCGAACCGATTTGTCGGAGCGCGCCGTCTATTACCTGGATCGAGTGCTCACCTATCTCTCGCCCGGTGACAGGGCGCTCGAGTTAGGGTGCGCACCTGGATGCTTCGCCTATCTGCTGGGCCAAGCGGGGCTGCGGGTGACCGGCATCGAAATGGGGGCACCCACGGTCGACTTCGTGCGCACAGCGTTTGGCATCGACGTCCGGGAGGGACCCGTGGAACGGCTGCAGCTGGAGACCCGGGTCGATGCCGTCATCGGCTTCGATCTGCTCGAACACCTGCCCCGCCCATTCGACACCTTGCGCGCGTGTCGCGAGCGGCTGCAGGACGATGGCGCGCTGATTCTGCAGACTCCGTGCTACCGGGGCGAACGGGCGGACTGGAGCATGCTCGTCCCAGCGGAGCATCTGTTCCTGTATACCGAGCAGTCGGTCCGCACGCTGCTCGCGCAGGCGGGCTTCACGGTGTTAGAAATCGGCGCCAGCCTCTTTCCCCATGACATGTGGATCGTGGCCAGCCGCGGGGCCAAGCTCGCGGCGAGAGAGGACCCGCTGGCCGAGCTGAACCCGCAAACCGCCGCGCTGATCACCCTGTATCGCCGGGCAGCCGCACAGACCCGGGAGCGGGTCGCCGTCGAGAATGACCGGCGGATCCATCAGGTCCAGGCCGCCGACGCGCGCGACGAGTTGGCCGCTGTACGGGTGGATCAAGCGGAGAAAGCACAGCTCATTGAGGTCCTCAGCCGAGACCTAGGCGAGATCCGCGAGGACCAACGGGCCAAAGAAGCCACTATCTGCGAGCTGACCCATCAGCTCACCGCGATACGGACGGACCAAGTCAACAAGGCGAACCTGATTGCGTCAACCTCCCACGACCTCGAGGCGGTCCGACAGGACCAGCGGGCCAAGACCGCGCTGATCGACGCGATGTCGCTGGAACTCGCCGATCTCCGGGCGGACCAGGCGGCCAAGGAAGCCCTGATCGGGTCAATCTCACGAGAGCTGGAAGCGGTGCGGGCTGACCAGCGGGCCAAAGAGGCGCTCATTACCCGATTGACCGAGGGCTCAAGTGACCACGGGATCCCGGCGTAGCGGGCGGGCGCGACGACGATGCGGATCGGCTTCCACCTGCAAGCCCTGAGACCTGGTCAGATCGGGGGACTCGAAACCTATGTCCGCCAACTGGTGGACCGGTTGCCGAGGCTGGCCGCTGATGTTCAGCTGGTCCTGTTCTGCGGCCATCACAACGCCCACACGTTTGTCAGCCGCCCGGCGGTGCACATCGAGGTGCTCGACGACAGCGAATTCGCCGCGCTCGACGCCGCGCGGCTGCAGTCGGCCCGTCTCGATCTGTGGTTCTGTCCGCTCCTTGTGCTCGAACCTCACGACCCGGGGTTGCCTTCGGTGGTGACCATCCCGGACATGCAACACACGACGCTCCCACAGTTCTTCTCCGACGCCGTGCTCGCGTGGCGCCACGAACACTATGCGCGAAGCGCCGTGCGGGCAGACGCGGTGCTGACGCTCTCGGCGTTCTCGCAGCAACAGATTATCGACACGCTCCACGTGAGCCCCAGCACCGTACACGCGATTTATCTCGCTGCCGGGCCATGGACCGATGCGACCGGGGGCGCCAGCCAGGACCACCCCACGCACGCGGACGTAGCGGCACGATACCAGCTCCACGATGAGTTCCTCCTGTATCCGGCCAACAATTGGCCCCACAAGAATCACGCGACGCTCTTTCACGCACGACGGCTGGCGCAAACGGCGATTGGTCACACGCTCGCGTTGATCCTCGTCGGGGCAGAGGTAGACGGCCGCGAGCCGTGGGCCAAGGTCATCACCCCCGACGATCGGGCTGACGGCGTGCGTCACCTCGGATACGTACCGGTGACCGACCTCGCCGGTTTGTACGCGCTGAGTCGAGCTCTGGTTTTTCCGTCCTTGTTTGAGGGGTTCGGCATGCCGGTGCTCGAAGCGATGCGGGCAGAGCGTCCCGTAGTCTGCTCCGACCTGCCGAGCCTGCGGGAGATTTGCGGGAACGCGGCACGATACGTGGATCCGGCGAGTGCCGAGGACCTGGCCGCCGGAATCGTGGACATCTGGACCGGTGCGGACCGCCACCAGCGGGTGGCCGATGGCCGAGAGCGGGCCGCGTTGTTCTCCTGGGAACGGACGGCCCAGGCAACGCTGGCGGTCTTCAGGTCGGTGGCCACACCAGCGCCCGTCACGGTCGCCGTCCCGGACGCGCACCCACCCCTCTTCTCCGTGGTGACGCCATCGCTCAACCAGGGCGCGTTTATCGAAGAGACCATCCGGAGCGTCCTCGATCAGGACTACCCGCATCTCGAATACTGGGTGCTCGATGGCGGCTCGACGGACGGCACGCGGGAGATCCTCGAACGGTATCAGCGACAGCATCCAGACGTGTTTCACTACCTGTCCGAACCGGACGCTGGTCAGGCGGCCGCAGTCAACCGAGGGCTCGAGCTGGTACGCGGCGCCATAGTCGGGTGGCTGAACTCGGATGACACATACGAGCCCGGGACCCTCGCGGCGGTGGCCCGAACGTTCAGCGAACATCCTGATAGCCCAGTGGTCTACGGTCGCGCGCGCCATGTCTCGCGAGATGGACGGGTCCTCGGCGAGTACCCCACCCAGCCGGTGTTCAGGTGGGAGGCCCTGATTCACCAGTGCTATCTGTGTCAGCCGGCGGTCTTCATGGGTCGGGCCGTGCTCGATGCGGGATACCGGCTCGACGAACAGCTGCACCTGTGTCTCGACTACGACCTCTGGATCCGCCTGGGGCAGCGCTACCGGTTCACCTTTGTCGATCGACATCTCGCGAACTCGCGCGTGTATCAGGAAAACAAGTCGCTGAGCCAGCAACACCTGGTGCTGCAAGAAGCGTTTGCCGTGATCAAACGCCATTACGGGTGGCTGCCCCTGTCATGGGCCACCGCCTGGGCGCACTACCACCGCGAGGATGCGGACGCGTTCTTCAATGTCCGACCGGTCACCAAGACCACCTACGTCGCTGCGTTCTGGGTCCTGGTGCAACACAACTGGGCTGCGCCGCAACATTGGCGGAAGGCGCTGTATGACGTCAGAGCCGCGCTGACGCGATCCTGGCGGAAACGGCAGGTCCGCGTGTGGCCATCGTCACGCAGGACGTTGCGAGTTCCGGCCGGCTCCCTCATCGTGGAAATGGGTGTAGACACCACGACCGCGGAAGGGTCGGCTTCAATCGACGTCAGCTGCGGCGATCAAACCGTCGCGACGCTGCGCGTGACCGGGCCCGGTCGACACACGAAGCGGGTGGGCGTGCCGCAACACAACGGCCGCCCCGCGACGAAGCTGACGCTCACCGCGGACGCCCTGCGCACCGGCTACGTTCGCGTGCTGCCGCTCGAGCCGTTCCCGGCCGTCTCGGAAGACGGATGGCTCCAGCAACGGGACACCCTGCGGCTCCCGGAGGAATGGCGCGCGGCCACGATCGACTTCATGGTGCCCGGACCGGTTGCTGGCCTCCAGATCACGTTTCGACACGATGGCCAGATCATCGACGAGTGGTCGTGCGCGAGCCCCGGGACTCAGCGCCGCACGCTCGGGATCCCGCAACACGGCGCGTCGGTCTCGGGCATCATCGACATCGATGTCACCGCCAGTGCCGCGCTGCCCCCGGAACCCGCGCGGGGGGAGACCCGCTCATTGGCAGTTCGGATCCTGGACATCAGCGAGTCTGACGCCGAGGATCCGCCCCCATGACCGACGCCGCTGACCACGAGGCGCAGGGTGAGGGGCCGCTGGTCACGATTGTCACGCCGTCTTTGAATCAAGGCCGATACTTGAGGGCGGCCATCGAGAGCGTCCGGGCTCAGGACTACCCCCACATCGAATATCTCGTCGTAGACGGCGGCTCCACCGACAACACGCTCGACATCCTGGCTTCGTACGGTGACCGGATTCGCTGGATCTCAGAACCGGATGAGGGCCAGGCGGACGCGATCAACAAGGGATTTCGCCGCACCCGCGGGACGATTCTGGGATGGCTCAACGCGGACGATCTCTACGCCCCCGGTGCGATCTCCGCCGCCGTTGACGCGTTTCTGGCGCACCCCGAGGTGGGTCTGGTCTACGGTCACGGCCAGGTCGTGGATGCGGACACCACCGTCATCGGCACGTTCGGCGAAATCGAGCCATTCTCCCTATGGCGACTGTTGTACGGGTTGGACTATGTGCTCCAGCCCGCCACGTTCTTTCGTCGTGTCTCGGCGAAGACGGTGGGTTGGCTCGACACCACGCTGAACTTCGCCATGGACTGGGACCTCTGGCTGAAGCTGGCCACCACGACGGACGTGCTCTACCTTCCGGACCGCCTGGCGCTCGCTCGGGTTCACGACGCCGCGAAGACCTCGCTCGGCGGCTGGCCGCGTATCCGGGAACTGGGTCGGGTCACGCGCCGCCACACTGGCGTGTGCTGGACGCCTGGGGTCCGCTTGTACGCGGTCGATACCCTCGCGAGACAACTCGCACGCGGGGTCGGACTCTGGCGGAGGGCCGTCGCCGGGCTGGAGCGGCGGGCTGGCGCCTGGATCGCGTCGCGGATGGCGTTGCACGCCGACGGTTGGCTCGGGCCGCACGGAAAGCTGGCCGTGCCGTCACGCTGGGGGCACGTGGCGCTGGCCCTCGAGGCACATCGGCTGCCGCACGCCGGCACGCTGCGGGTCGTCGTGTCCGTGGCAGGTCGGCCGCTGGCTCAGACGGTGGTCTCCACTCCCGGGCCGTTTGAGCTTCGGTTCACGTTGCCCAAGACTGACCATGGGTTCGTCGAACTCGACGTCCTGAGTAATTACAGTTTCATCGATGAGAGCGGCCGTCGGCTGGCCATCCGCTGCGCGGATCTCCGGATGGACCCGCTGGCGGCGAACCGCGACTGAGTCGTCAGGCGACCGACGCTCGCAGATGGCGCCGGGCGGCCCGACCCACGACATACGCGGCCGGATCAGTGACAGAAAGATAGCGGCAGCCCCGATACCGCTCGAGCCACTCGTCGGGACGGCCGGAGTGGACGGCCGCGTATGAGGCGGCCGGCAACTCCCAGAACTCCTCAGCCAGGCCCACCAGCTGGTGGGCCTGCCCCGCGTACCGTTTCATGCGGAGCGAACGCAACACGGAACCGCGCTGACTGACGTAGGCCATGAGTGCCGCGTGGCAGGTCTCCTCGAACGCCGAGATATCCACGACCCGATTGGCCAGCATCGCACCAAGGGGGACCTGCACCTGGTAGATCCGGATGATCGGCTCCTTGGCGTGAGGGGGTGCCGCCAGCAGCCGGGCCAGTGCCCCTGCGACACGGTGGTGCTCCGGGTGAAAATCCACCCGGGACGGAGCGTAGATCACGGCGGGGGCCCACGCGTCGGTGAGCCGGCGCAGCCGCACCAGCAGGTCTGTGGCGCTCCAGTCGCCTTCCGGAAATCCCAGCCAGTCGACGCGGTCGACCCCGAGGATCGTCGCGGCCGCGGCAGCTTCTCGACGGCGGGTGAGGGCCATCGCCACGGAGTCCAGACCGAACGCCCGTGAGCGACGCCCATCGGTGACGTAGGCGATAGCGACCTGCGCACCGGCCGCTTTGTGCGCCAACACGGTGCCGCCGCACCCCACGACCTCATCGTCAGG
>SXOW01000111.1 GCA_005778315.1 Acidobacteriota bacterium | reverse complement strand
CCCGGGCCCCCGCTGACCGGGGCACATCGGACGGAAGCGGCCCATCTTCCGGCATCGGATTCTGGAACACGCAACCCGCCGACGCCCGGTCGAGCGGCTGGGTGCGCTTGCGGAATGCGAGTGAGCGACGAGCAGACTCCCGCAGCGTCGCAACCGGGGCGTCCGCCACCCTGAAGTCGGACCAGAGGACCAGTTCCCCGGTCTGCTGCACGCGGCAGTCGTCGTAACCGAAGCCCATCGCATCGGCCGACACACGCGACACTCGGCCGCTCCGATCGACGAGGCCCACCGCCGTGACGATATCACCCAGCAACCGACCATCGAAGTGCGCGTTGCCGCGGATGGCACCACCAACGGTGCCAGGCGTCCCTGCCCAGCGTTCGAGACCACCCAGTCCGCGATGCACTGTCCACCGGACGAGGCCGTTGATGGTGACTCCGCTGTCGGCGCGCACCGTACGCGCGTCCGCGCGGACAATGTCGCCATGGCGCACACGCAACACGAGGCCGCGCAGGCCACTGTCCGCGACCAACACGTTCGAGCCGCCGCCCAGGACCGTGAGTGGGATGGCCAGTTCTCGCGCCAGACACACTGCCGCGACGATCTCGCCTGTGCGAGAGGTCTCCAGCAACCACTCGGCCTTTCCGCCCGTGCGAAAGGTCGTCAGGTCGCCCAGCGGTACGCGGTGCCTGACGCGGTCGCCAAAGCGCTCCCGCAGTTGGGCCGTCGCGCTGTCCGCCTCGTTCACCATGACACTGTGCGCATGAGTGTCTGCTGCTGCGCGATCAGTGCGGCAACGGCCGCGGGACGATCGCACCACTCGAATCGAATCCAGTCGCCCGGCGCCAGCTGGCCGACCCGTGGCAGATCAGCGCTGATCACGGTTGCAATACGCGGATAGCCACCCGTCGTCTGTCGATCGGCCATCAGCAGGATGGGCTGGCCCGACGGCGGAACCTGCACGGTGCCACACAGGGTCGGTGCGGACAACAGTGGGGTCTCGTCGGCCAGCCGCAACGGCGGTCCTGTGAGTCGATACCCCATCCGATTCGATTCGGCGGCGAGCGTGAACCGTGTCGTCGCCAAACGCGTCATCGCGTCTTCCCCACATCGCGTGCCGTCGTCGTCATCAGGCCGCGCACCGATCACCCGAATCGTGGCACCCCCGTGCGGCAGCGGAAATGGGACCTGGGGCACCGGGCGCGGCGCGGTCTCCGCGTCAGTCCCCACCGCGAGCAGGTCGCCCGCGCGCAGACGTCGTCCGCCAAGACCGCCGAATCCACTCGCCAGGTCGGTGCTCCGACTGCCAAGCACGAGCGGGACATCGAAGCCCCCCCTGGCCCCGATGTAGGCGCGCGCCCCGGCGGCCCGGGATCCGAATCGCAACACGCTGCCGCGACGTGCCTGGTGTGCCACACCGATGGGCACCACCGTCTCGTCGAGACGGAGCTCGAAGTCCGCCCCCGTGACCGCGAACCAGAGCTCGCGTCGAAATTCACTGGTGGGCCCGTTCAGCGTGACCTCGAGGGTCGCGCAAGCCTCCGCGTTCCCGACCGCAAGGTTGGCGAGCCGATGCGAGACGCTGTCCATCGGCCCGGCCACCGGGACGCCGAGCGACTGACGCCCCCACCGTCCCACGTCTTGCACAGTGGTCAGTGGGCCCGGTTCCAGGACCTTGATCGTCACCCCGCCGTCGCCTCCTGGACCGACTGGAAGCGCACGCGATCACCCGGCCTCCAGGGACACGGGGGATCGCGTAGCGGGTCGAACCCAGCCACCGTGGCACGCCCAATCACCTGCCACCCGCCCGGTGCCGTAGCCGGGTAAATGCCCGTCTGCGCCCCAGCACTGCCGACGGATCCCGCCGCCACCGCCTGACGCGGTGTGGCCCGCCGGGGCATCGCGATACGGGGGTCCACCGTGCCCATGTAGGGAAATCCGGCCAGAAAACCCAGGAGGTAGACCCGGTAGGGCCTCGCCGTGTGCAGTCGAACCACGTCCTGGGGCGTCACACCCGCATACGCGGCGACGTCCGCCAGGTCGGGACCCTCGGCGCCCCCGTATCTCACGGGAACCACGATCTCCTCCGATTCGCCCGAGGAGACGGGTGCTATCCGAGCGGCGTGCCGTAGCCCCGCACACACCTGTTCAAGATCGGACCGCAGCGGATCGAAGTACACGGTGACGGCGTGATAACTCGGCACCACATCTCTGACGCCTGGGTAGCGGGCCGCACGGACGGCATCGGCCACCGCCACCACGCGTGCACTCACATCCGGGTCGATGCGAGCTGGGAACGACAATGTCACAGCAGCGTCGCCGGTAAGCGTGATACGCCAGGCCCCGCTGGGTGTCACCTAGTCCCCTGATGAGGTGCCTGGCAGGTTCTCGTCAGCCAGCGCGTCCAGCAACCGACCGTGTATTCCCCCGAACGCGCCGTTCGACATCACCACGACGAGGTCGCCGTCGCCCGCCTCGGTCGCGACCATCCGCACGATGTCCTCGACATCGGGGACATGCCTGGCTCGTGGTCCTGTCAGGCCGATCGCCTCCACGAGCTCAGACTCGGACAAACGCTCGTCGGGCGGCAGTGACGAGCGGTAGACCTGTCCGATGATGACCTCGTCGGCCGGCTGAAACGCCGCCGCGAAGTCGGACTGAAACACCCGTCGACAGGACGTAGCTGAGCGTGGCTCGAAGAGGGCCCATATCCGCTGGGTCGGAAACGCGGCACGCACGCCCGCCAGGGTCTCTCGCACCGCCGTCGGGTGATGCGCAAAGTCGTCATACACGGCAACACCCCGCGCGCGCCCGCGCAGCTCCAGCCGGCGCTTGACTCCTTGAAAACGCGTCAGTGACGCGGCGACCGTGTCCATATCAAGGCCGACGCCCTGCGCCACCGCGATCGCGGCGAGCACGTTGCGTACGTTGAAGTCGCCCACCAGCGGGACATCCACCTCACCCACCGCGACGCCAAGATGCTCCACGACAAAGCGTGTCCCGTCAGGCCTGGCTACCACGTCCGACGCCCGCCAGTCCGCCCCGGAGGCCAACCCGAACGTCGCCACCGGACACGGCGCCTCATCGGACAGGGCACACGCAGCGGCGCTGTCTGCACCGAGCAGCAACCGACCGCCCCGCGGCAACAACCGTACGAAGCGACGCACGGCCAACTGGATGGCAGCAAAGTCGGCGTAGATGTCCGCGTGGTCAAACTCCAGGTTGCCGACCACGGCCACCCTGGGCAAATACTTCAAGAACTTGGCGCTCTTGTCGAAGAAAGCACTGTCGTACTCGTCGCCCTCGATCACGAATTCGCGGCCCTGGCCCAATCGATAACTCGACGAAAAATTCGCGGCCACGCCACCGATCAGGAAGCTCGGGTCACGGCCGCCGTCGGCGAGCACCCAACTCACCAGCGAGGAGGTGGTGGTCTTCCCGTGGGTTCCGGCGATGACGACCGGATCCCGCTCCCAGAGGAAGGTCTCGCGCACCATCTCGGGTAGCGATCGATATCGCAGCCGGCGGTCCAGCACCGCTTCGACCTCCGGGTTCCCGCGCGACACCGCATTCCCGATCACCACGACATCGATGTCCGACGTGATGTGCGCCGCGTCGAACCCGTCGAGACACGGAATCCCACGCGTGGCGAGAAAGTCGCTCATCGGCGGATAGACGTTGGCGTCGGAGCCGCTGACCGCATGCCCCCGTTCGGCGAGCATCGCGGCAAGCGTCGCCATGGCGGTGCCACAGACCCCAATCAGATACACCCTCATGCCACCCCTGCCTCCGTGACCACGACGCGACACCGGGCACCCGCCTCCATCGCAACCTCTACCCCGAGCGGTACCGTCAGCGCCGGGCCTGTCGTATGCCCGGTAGGAAACCCAAATACCACAGGGCCCGGGAACGTCTCCAGACACTCGGCCAAGGCGTCACAGGCGGCCGGCTCCCCCGCCGGCTCGTCGCACTCCGGGAACTCACCGCACACAATGCCGGCGGCGCGGTGCAGCAGTCCGCTGGCCGCCAGTTG
>SXOW01000110.1 GCA_005778315.1 Acidobacteriota bacterium | reverse complement strand
GCGGCTACTGCCACGCGTCGACGGCGGCATTCGCCGCGGCGTTCGAACCGTTCCTGTCGCGGCTGCTGCAGCCCGACCTGACGCTCGATACCGACACTCCGTTTCGCGATCTGCTCCGGCTCGCCGGCGACGATCCGGTGATGCAGAAGGAGCAGGATCGCTTCTTCGACGCGCACTATTTCGACCCGGCGTGCCGTCTTGGCGCCGCCCGCGGCCTGCAGACGCCCCTCGGGCAAGCCGTGGTCTACGACAGCGTCGTCCATGGCAGTTTCAAGACGCTCGCGGCGCGCGTCGGCAAGAAGGTCGGCACCGGCGCCGGAGAGGTCACCGAGCAGGATTGGACGACGGCCTATGTCGAGGAACGCCGCGCCTGGCTGGCTTCTCGCGGTGGGCTGCTGGCGAAGACGGTCTACCGAATGCACGCGTTCAAGCAGCTCGTCGATGCGAACAAATGGGATCTGCCTCTGCCACTCGACGTGCACGGCGTGACAATCACTCAGGCCGCCCTCGAAGCGCCCGAGCCGCCCACAGTCGTCCGCGCGTCGGCGCGTGACGCTGCCGAGGCGAACTCGCGTGTACTGATGCTGACGTCGCCCTACATGCGAGGTCCGGATGTCGTGCTGCTGCAACAGGCGCTCGACGCCAACGGCTTCGCGAACGGGACCAAGGGAAACGACGGAGTCAAGGTGTACGACGGTGTCTTTGGCCCATTCACCGACGTCCTTGTCCAGAAGTTCCAACGGGCGAAAGGGCTGGTGCCGGTCGACGGGATCGTGGGCCCTATGACGCGGGAGGCACTCGGGCTGTAAGGGTACGGTGTTGCGGCTCGCTGAACCTGACCAGAGAAATGTGCTGCAACCGTGATTGCTCGCTCGCTGCCGGCTGCAGGACGCGCAGATTGGAGCCGCAGAGGTCCTGAGGAGCAAGTTGGACCGCTGCCGCCGAGGCCGGCGTCGTGGGCCGTGGTCGGCTCTCACCGTACGGAATCCTAGGGGGGGGTGATGGAGACGTCGGCATCATTCGAAGCCCGGTCCGCGCCATCACGCTACCCGAACGTCTGGTATTCGGGCACACTGGAGCCGCCGACATGAGCGACGCACCGGCCGTCCCCGTACAACCCGCCGGAAAGCAATCCGTCGCCGACAGGATCCGCCGGATCGGCGATGCGGCCAGGCGGGGCTTCGACCACATCTTCGGGAAGCACGAGGAGAAGGAAGCGCACATCGACGACGTGCTCGGTGCCGAGCTGGGCGTCATCGGCGCGCGCCGCCGGGCCCTCGGCCTCGATTTCCCCACCGCCGCAACCGCGAAGTACGACGACCAGACGGCGTGGGACGCGAACCTGCTGGGGCTGTGCTTCTCCGGCGGCGGCATCCGCTCGGCCACGTTCAACCTCGGGGTGCTGCAGGCGCTGGCGCGGCACGGGCTGCTTCGCAGGGTGGACTACCTGTCCACGGTCTCCGGCGGCGGCTACATCGGCGCCTGGCTCACGGCGTTGCTCCATCGCACCTTCGCGGACCGGCGCGAGACGCTCGACGCCGCCACGTTCCGGAAGCTCGAGCGCGAGCTGTCGTGGGCGGCGGGCGAAGGCGACTCCACGGCCGAGGGCGAGCCGCCGGAGCATCGGGCCATCAAGTTCCTGCGCGAGTACAGCAACTACCTGACGCCCACGCTCGGCGTGTTCTCGGGCGATACCTGGGCGTTGCTCGCCACCTACGTGCGCAACGCCGTGTTGAACCAGCTCGTGCTCGCCTTCGCCCTCGTCTGCGGGCTGCTGGTCCCTCGTTTTCTGTCCAGTGCCGTACGAGAGCTCGCCGGCAGGGCCGGCGCCGAGGCGCTCCCGGCCTACGCGCTCGTGGGCGTGGGCATCGCGGTCCTCGCGGCCTACCCGGCGTGGCGGCTGGGCTGGAACGTCGCGGGCATCCTGGACGAGGACCACGCAAAGCCGAACCCCCACGGCACGCTGGGTGTCGCCCTGAACGTCGTGGCACCGATGCTCGCGGGGGGGGTGCTGTGCGGCGTCCTCATCCTGGCTCCAGCGCCATGGCTTGGGCCCCTCCTGCAAGGGGACAGCGGGTGGCTCGTGGCCGCCGCAGCCGGAGCCGTCGGCCACATGGCGTTGTGGCTGGTGGTCTGTCTGGGCGCGTGTCTCAGTCCCTGGTCACAGCCGGACGGCCGGCGCCTGTGGACCGCGGTGATCGTCGCGAGCGTGCCGGCCGGTGCGGTGCTCGGCCTCCTGCTGTTCCTGGCGGGGAGCTGGCTGCCCGGCATCGCGTACGCCGGGTACCTCCTGCTGTGGACGCCCACGGCGGTCGTGGCCTCGCTGCTCGCCACCTCCATCCTCCACATCGGGCTCGTCGGCGCCTGCCTCGACGCCCACCAGCGCGAATGGTTCAGCCGCCTCGGCGGCCTGATGGCGATCCTCACCTTCGCGTGGCTGGCGGTGTGCGGTCTCGTCGTCGTGGCTCCCCTCCTGGTCCACGCGCTCGGCGTCCTGAACGTGCCGCTCGTCCTGGGCTGGCTGGCCACGACGTTGGGCGGCGTCTACTTCGGCCGCAGTGGCGGCGGCACGCCACCGCTGCTCAAGCGGGCGGTGATGATCCTGGCACCCTGGGTGTTCATCGCCGGCCTGCTGGTCTTCCTCTCAGCCGGCCTGCAGCAGGTGCTGCACGCCGCCACGAACGCATTCGGCGGCCCGGCGGCCAACGTGACCGTGTCGTATGAAGCGTACCGCCCCGCCCTCGATGCCTACGTGGAGCAGCACCTGCCCCGCGACGAGGAGGGCGAGGTGGAGGCGGAGGCTCCCCTCGACGTGCCGTGGGCCGCGTACGGCGCCTGGCTCCAGTCCACGGAACGGCCCCGCATCCTCGGTGGCGTGCTGGTCGCGGCCTTCCTGCTGATGTACGTGCTCTCCAGCCGGGTGGACATCAACGGCTTCTCGCTCCACAACATGTACGCGAACCGCCTGGTCCGCTGCTTCCTCGGCGCGACCACGCCGCGCTCCCGGCGGAGAAACCCGTTCTCGGGCTTCTCCTCGCAGGACGACCTCCGCCTCGTGGCCACCCGGACTGCGGGAAAGTGCCTCCTGCGGCCCGTCGGCGAGTCCGGGCGCGACGAGTACGAGCCGGGCGCAGCCGTCGCGGCGCCGTTTCCGGGGCCGTACCATGTGGTCAACACGGCCATCAACCTGTCGAGCTCGGGACACACGGGCTGGCAGGAGCGAAAGGCCGCGTCGTTCGTGCTCTCGCCGCTTTACTGCGGCTTCTCGGTGCCGGGCACGAAGACGGAGGAAGGGGGGCTCAGCGAGCGGCACGCGTATCGGGAGACGCGCGACTACGGGTTCGACCCGAAGCCGTTGACGCTCGGGGAGGCGATTGCCACGTCGGGGGCGGCCGCCAGCCCGACGATGGGCTACCACACCACGGCACCGCTCGCATTCCTGATGGGCGTCTTCAACATCCGTCTCGGCCGCTGGGCCGCCAATCCGCGGCAGCTCGAGGGCCTCGCGCCGGGCCACTGGCACGAGAGCGGCCCGAGCTTCGCGCTGCTCAGCCTGCTGCGCGAGGTGCTGGGACGCACCGACGACGAGAACCGGTTCGTCTATCTCTCCGACGGCGGCCACTTCGAGAATCTCGCGCTGTACGAGATGGTCCGGCGCCGGTGCCGGTACGTGATCGCCTGCGACTGCGGCGCGGACCCCGAGTACGCCTTCGAGGACCTCGGCAACGCGATCCGCAAGTGCCGCATCGACCTCGGGGTGGAGATCGAGATCGACGTCGCCGAGATCGCGCGCATCGACGCGGACCGACACAACGGCGCGCCGTGCGCCGTCGGCAAGATCCGCTATTCGCCCGACCGGGTCGGCACGCTGCTCTACGTGAAGTCGTCGCGGCGTCGCGGCTGGCCCACCGACGTCGTGCAGTACGCCCGGCACAATGCGACCTTCCCGCACGAGAGCACGGCCGACCAGTTCTTCTCCGAGTCGCAGTTCGAAAGCTACCGCCGGCTGGGCCACTTCCTGGCCACCACCATCCTCGATCCGGCGGTGGAGGAGACGCTCACGGACACCGGCGGCACGCCCGCAGGCGGCGTCGGCGATTGCGACCTGGAGAGCTTCTTCCGCAAGCTGCAGCAGCGATGGTACCCGTCGAGTCCGGCGACACCCGCGCACTTCAGCGCCCTGACGGCGCAGATCGACACGCTCTTCGAACGGCTGCGCGGGTCGAAGGAGCTGGAGTTCCTCACCGAGCAGTTCTACCCGGAGTGGCGCACGCTGATGGATCCGCGCAGCGACATGCCGGCCGAGCACCGCGCGGAGATGTGGGACCTGCCCGACGACGAGGAGAAGCTGAAGCACGGCTTCTACTTCTGCAACTCGGCCATCCAGCTCATGGAGAGCGTGTACCTGGACCTCGACCTCGAGGCGGCGTGGGCTCATCCGGACAACAGCGGCTGGATCAGCGTCTTCCGCCACTGGACGTGGTCGAGCATGTTCCGCGTCACGTGGGCTATCTCGGCGGCCACCTACGGACGGCGCTTCCGCGACTTCTGCCGGCTAAGGCTGGACCTGGATGCCGGCGTGGTCGGCCTCACCCGCGTCTTTCGCGGCAGGGCCCAGACGGTGGACGGCCTCGCCCTGGACGACAGCCGGCTGAACCTCGTGGAGCGCACCCAGATCGCCACCCTGTTCCAGACCGCGGGGCTGGCCGGCCGCGACGTCACGGTCGTCCGGCTCGACATGCGCGTCACCCGACCCCTGGTGGAAACGCCGGGGTCGCCGGACGACCTGCTGCGCTCGTTCGCCTTCGGGTACGCGCTCGTCGCGGACGACGAGCTCGTCATGTACCGGGTGCAGGACCACCTTCGCGACATGGGCCTGGGCCGTAGCGGCCTCGAAGCGCTGCTGGCCGAGTACGACGGCGGGGGCCCACTGAAGGTCCGGGGGAACGCCGAGCGGTTGCTGCGTGCGGTGAACGAGCCGGTGGATCCGAAGCACCTGTCCGACTTCCGGGCCATGTTCCAGAGCCGGGCCAAGCGGGCAACGGGCCGCCAGGGGGCATAACCCGCGAGCGGCGACGAGCTGTACAGATTCCCGCCATCCAGCGTTAGGGACGGGTGACGGCCCACTGGCATCTCCGGTTCGTATCAGATGCACGAGGGGGGCGTGGGATGGGCAAGCGACTGATTCCAGGCGTCTTGCTGGCGTGGCTGCTCGCCCTGCCAGCCTGGCCTGGCGGCACCGGCCGCCGCGCAGACGCCGGCCGGCCCGGGCGCGAGCATTCGGCCCCTGCTGGCCGGCGACTGCGAGGTGAGGGTCGATGTCACCGGCGCCCCCGACGGCTCCCGCATCGCGCTCGTCCTGAACCTCGGCCTCACGCGGGAGCAACGCCGGCCCGCCGCGGCGAGCCAGGCGGTCACCTTCGCCACCGGGGAGCCGCTGCAGGCCGGCTACACGCTCGCCGTACGGCTGAAAGGCGTGGATCTCGCGGAGACGACGGTGCCGGAGCGCGGACCGGAGCGGGCCCCCCTCGGCAACTGCGCGGCCGACGACGCAATCGCTGGCGACGAGAACTTCAACGCCTCGGCCTACTTCGCGAACGTGATCGACACGTTCGCGCCCGCCAGCATCGGCGACTACCAGAACGCGGCGGACGCCGGCGGGCGCCGGCGGGCGCATGACCCGACAGACCTTAGGCGTCTCCTGCTTATCCGGTTGTTTCAGCAGACCCCAAGATGTTGCGATCAGGACTCGCCGACGATGAGGATATCCTGGCCACCCCAAAGGTGGCGAGCGGACGTTGGGGATCGACCGGTACCCAGGCCGAGCAGCGTCTGGAACGCCGCCATCGGCGATCGCCGGCGATTATGGCGGAACACAAACTCGTCGAGGTACACCGGCAACTGCGCGCGGCTGACGCCGTGGTGCGTGCCGATCCGCCATTGCTGCAGGTTGCCGATCGCGCGGTCGGCCAGCGGGACGACCGACGCGACTCCACCGCGCAAGGCCGTTCGGATCGGCTGGTCTGCGGGACATGGCGATAGCTTTCGATCGCCGCGGCGCCAACACTCGTCAGGCCGTCGGTGTACAGCGTCGCACCGGGTGCGACATGCGCCGCGAGGAACGCCTTGAAGGTGCTCGCGCGGAAATCCGGGATAAGGGCCATGCGCACCCGGCCAGAGATGGCGCCGTGTTTTTCGACGGCGACCAACACCAGCGCGGCTTTCCGGCCTTTCAGTTGCCGACTCCCGCGGAGCCCGGGCTGCGGGCCGCCAATCCAGGTGTCATCCAGCTCGACGTCTCCATGCAGTGGTTCTCGGGCGGCGTTGACCATGGCCCGGCGGAGCTTGTGGAGGAGCAGCCACGCGGTTTCGTATCGTCGCAGGCCCAACTGCCGTTGCAGCCACAAGGCCGACGCGCCTCGTTTGTCGGTGACCATCAGGTAGCCGGCCCAGAACCAGCTCGTCAGCGGCGTTTTCGTGTTGTGGAGGACCGTGCCCGCCGTGAGCGACACCTGATGGCGGCATCCGGCGCACTGCCAGCGTCGATGGGCCACCGTATAGGCCCGCCGATGTTGGCACCGCGGACAGACGAACCCGTCCGGCCAGCGACAGGCGGCCAGATACTGCTCGCAGGCGTCCTCGGTCGCAAATTGACGCTGGAACTCGTGCAAATTCTTCGGAAACGGCGGGCGCGGTACGCGCCTACACTACAGATTGTGGCTTGCTGAAACAACCGGATAAGCAGGAGGCGTCTACTTCGACGCACGGCTGGCCGGCTCGGGTGACGACGGCGTGCAGCTCTGGGTGTACGCCGAGACGATGTACGGCGTGCGGTCGGCGGACATCCAGTGGCTCAGGGCCTATCCGCGTAACCCGCAGATAACAGGCAGGTAAAGATTGGTGCCGAGGGGCAGAATTGAACTGCCGACACCACGATTTTCAGTCGTGTGCTCTACCGACTGAGCTACCTCGGCACGCCAGGATGTAGCGCGGAACGGTGGGGCCGTCACCGCACGATGGCACAGCACAATACCGCAGGGCGCCCGGTCGGCGCAACCGAGGCGCTCCTGCAGCGTCGTTATCGCGATGTGACCTTGGGCCGGCGACGTCGGAAACGCATCAGCACGCGCCAGGGAACGACCAGTGACTCCCGAAATACGCGGGCGGTGAGTTTCGACGCCCCGTGCCGGCGGCCGACGAAGAGGACCGGCACCTCGCCGATCGAGCAGCCCGCCTGGGCCGCCTCGCACAACGTCTCGACGAGGAACGCGAACCCCTCGGCGCCCACGCGCTCCCAACGCACCTGGTGTACGGCGGACCGACGCCAGCAGCGGTAGCCGCTGGTGCAGTCCTTCGCTCGCAGACCGGTGACGGTGCGCACGTAGGTGTTCGCTCCCACGCTCAGCGCGGCGCGGTACCCCGGCCAGTTTTCGAGCCCGGCGCCTTCGGCGTAGCGCGACCCGATAACGACGTCAAAACGCGCCGTGGCGGCGATCATCGCGGGCAGGTACTGGGGATCGTGCGAGAGGTCGGCATCCATTTGGCAGATGACGTCGACCTCGGCCTCCGCGGCCAGCGGGAAGGCTTCGGCGTAGGACAGCCCCAAGCCTCGCTTGCCGGTGCGGTGCATGACCTCGATGCGTCCGGGGTACTCGGCCGCAAGCGCTTCGGCGACCTCACCGGTACCATCGGCGGACCGATCGTCGACGATCAACAGACGAAGCCCCTCGTGCTCGAGGATGCTCGGCACGAGAAGAGGGAGGTTCTTCGCCTCATTGAGCGTGGGCAGGATGACGAGCGCGGTTGCGGGTCGGGTTCCCGTGGCGGTCGTCATCACAGGAAACGGTGCCAGGTGAAGAAGAGGACCGCGGCCAGCCCCTGCACGGCCGCGAACCCGCAGACCAGGGTTTGTCGGTGTCGGTCGGCCAGCACGGCGGCCATGTACATGAACATCGGAAACAACAAACTCGTCACGCGCCCCATCGAAAGAAACCCACCGAACAGCAGCGGCGGACCAACGTTCAGCACCATGAACACGCCGTACTCGGGCCCGAACTGCCTGGTGACTGGCCAGATCAACGCGCAGGCCAGCACCGCGCCCAGCGCGTTCAGGGTCTCAATCGGCTGAGCCGATGTGTACTCGACCACTCCGCGTTGGGTGATTGATTCTAATGGAGTTATCAACGTAGGGAACCCGGTGTAGCTGCGTCCCCAGGCGGTGTGCGCCTCCCGCCAGGCCAACGGATCGCCTGTCAGCGTGTAGATGAAGCCGCAGTAGAGCAGCGTACCAACGACCGGCATCGAGGCGACAGCCAGGGCGACCAGGGCGTGACGCTTGAGCGTGGCGCGTGTCTCGCCCGCGCCGCGCCGCGCGAGAAACTGCGTGAGGCCGATGACGGCCAGCGGACCGGCCAACAGGAACCCGTTGGGACGACACAGCCCAGCCAGCACGCCCCAGGCCGCGGCTGAGCCCCACTTCTCGTGTCGGAACTGGTAGAACGACGCCGCCACTGCCAGCAGCATGATCGACTCGGTGTAGGCGGCGCTAAAGAAGACGGCGAACGGATACGCGGCCATCAGCAGCAAGGCGGCCCGTGTCGCAGATTCGTCCAAGTGCTCCCGCGTCAAGCGATAGAGCCAGACCATGCCCCAGCCGAACGACAACAGTGACACCAGCAGGGCCGAGCTCAGAAAGAGGACTTGCAACTGCGCGAGGGCCTCCGATGGTGGGCGGTCGAGCGGCGGTCTGAAGACGGCCTGGGCGCCAAGCAACGTGGCCAGGGCCTCGGTGGCCAACGGGTAGCCTGGAAAGAACGCGATGTTCTGTTGACCGTCATTCTCAGCCTCCCAGGAGTAGCCCTCCATGGCGACGTTGAGATACCAGCCCGTATCCCACCGCAGCGGCAGGTTCACGGCCTCGTTGTCCGACACCCGGATGGGGGGCGCGCCCTCGGGATACCCAATGGACACGACGGCCAGGTAGCCGACCAGGAGGATGGACAGCCGGGTCACCAGCACAATCGGCCAGACGGCCTGAAACGCCTCGCTGCGCCAGCGGCCTGTGAGCCCGGCCCACAGCCGCTGGGCCAGTGATGGCGTCCGGACCCGAGCGTGCCGCAGGCCGCCGAGTGCGAGCAACACGATCAGGGCACGCCAGGGTTCGCCCACCGAAAGTGGCCCCAGGCGCAGCGGGCCGAAGACGGTCACGTGCATGACGACGATCGCCAGCACCCCGGTCACCACATCCGATACGCGGACCCAGGGCGGAAGCGGGGGACTGTCGTGATCGGCGGAGCGCACGGGCGGCTGGGGTGGCACGGTGGTCAACGGTCTGTAGGTCTGCAGGTGACGAGGTGGCGTGGGGCCTGTCTGCGGCCCATATTGTAGTCCGCTGCCTCTTGGTACACACACCGGCGCTGTGCCACACTGCGGGGAGAGCGTCGGCGTGGCCGGAGGGCGCGCCGTAGCGACCGCTCAGGATAGCGAGACCGATGCCAATGTCGATGACGAAACGAGTCGGCGCACTTGTCTGCGTGCTGGGCCTGTTGGGCACGCCGCCCGCCCGGGCCCAGCAAGTAGACGTTGAAGAGGTGGTGCTCGACAACGGGATGACGGTTCTGCTGTTACCGCGGCCGGGGGATCCGAATGTCTCGGCCGGCTGGGTGGCCAAAGTGGGGTCGGTCTACGAGCGACCCGGCATCACGGGCGTGGCGCATCTCTTCGAACACATGATGTTCAAGGGGACGTCGACGATCGGCACTGTCAACATCGAGCAGGACCTGCAGCTCATTGCCCAACTCGATCAGGTGAAGGCGGAGATGCGCGTCGAGGAGGCAGCGTTGCTCGAGGCCCATCGGTTGGGCCGCATCGAGGATCCCAACGATCCCGCCCTGCGCACACCGGAGCATGCGGCCCTCATCGAACGGTTTGATGCTCTGCTCCAGGAGCAGAGCGAGCTGATCATCAAAGAGGACTTCAGTCGGATCTATGCGGGCCAAGGCGGTTCTGGCATGAACGCCGGCACCAGCTACGACTACACGATTTACTTCATCAACGTGCCGGCGAACAAGCTCGAGCTGTGGTTCTGGATGGAGTCCGACCGGTTGCTGAACCCGGTGTTCCGCGAGTTCTACTCGGAGCGGGATGTCGTGCACGAGGAACGCCGCATGCGCACGGACAGTACGCCGACCGGTAAGTTCGAGGAGCAGTTCGATTCGCTGTTCTGGCAATCCTCCCCCTACGGGTGGCCAGTCGTGGGCTGGCCGAGCGACCTGGAGGGCATTACCCGGGAAGAAGCCCTGTCGTTCTTTGAGCTCTACTACGCGCCAAACAACCTGACGGCGGCGCTCGTGGGCGACTTCGACCCCGCCGAGGCGAAGGGGCTGGCGGAGCGATACTTTGGCCGGTTGCCGCGCAGCGAACGGCGGCCGCCGCAGCCTCGCACCCGTGAGATGCCGCAGCTTGGTGAGACGCGGATGACGGCGTACGCGGAGACCAACCCCCAGGTCTCCATCCGCTATCACTCGGTGCCGGACGGGCATGTGGATGAGCCGCCACTGGTGGTGCTCGGACAGATTCTCAACGGTCGGACCGGGCGGCTCTATCGCGCGCTGGTCGAAGAGCAACAGGTGGCAACCGCTGCGTCCGGCGGCCAGTCCGGGATGAAGTTCGAGGGGATGTTTACGCTAGACGGGACCGCCAAGGACGGCCGTACCCCCGAGGAGGTCGAGCAGGCGCTCTACGCGGAGATCGAGCGTCTCCAGACCGAGCTGGTCGAGCCCCGCGAACTGCAGAAGGTGAAGAACCAGAACGCGGCGTCCAACTTCCGCGGGCTGCGGTCCAACTATGGGCTGATGACCGCCTTGCTCGTGCGTGAGGCGTGGCGCGGATGGGAGACCATCAACACCGACCAGGCGCTCTACGACGCGGTGACCGCAGAGGATGTGAGGCGGGTTGCCAACACCTACTTCGAGCCGGAGAACCGGGCGGTGGCGATCTACTACCGCGAGGAGTCAAGCGAGCCGGAGGATCCCAGGTTGGCCGGACTGGATGAACAGGAACGAGAGCAGGTGCGGCAGGTGATGGGCATGGTGGCGCAGGCCACGCCGGAGCAACTCGGTCAACTCGCGTCGCAAATCGAACAGATGGGTGGGCAGGCCCCGGAGGAGAACCAGGACATGATCGCCGCACTTCGTGAGATCGTGCAGGAACGGCTGGCGGCCGGCGGGGTGGCCGGCGGGGTGGG
>SXOW01000109.1 GCA_005778315.1 Acidobacteriota bacterium | reverse complement strand
GCTTCTTTCCGATCGACGCCGAAAATACCGGATTTCAAATCGGCATGAACTACATGATGTACGGGCTCACGCACTAAGGCCGCTCGTCCGGTAGCGCAAACACATACAACGCGTTGCCGGTTGTGGCCGTGAAGATCTCTGGGGTCAGCTGGGCCGAAAGGCTGCGAAACAGGCCCAGGCCGGTGGGCACGGCGACATACTGCTTCCCGTCCACGGCGAACGTGGTCGGGTAGCCGTGCGCCGCGTGACCCAGGCGCGTCTCCCACAGCACATCGCCGGTCGCCGTGTCGAAGGCGCGGAACCGGCGGTCGACATCGCCGACAAACACCACGCCACCCGCGGTGGTGAGGGCCGACGTCAGAAAGGGCGCTCGTTGCTCGCGGCTCCAGAGTTCCTCCAAGGTCCGCACATCGTAGGCCGCCAACTTCCCGACGTTTTCGCTCGTGCCAGGCATGTGGCGAAGCGTCGCGCTGCCGGCAACTCCACCACCCCCCTCCTCGAACTCCACTGGCCGGCCGGTCATCGTCATACACATCTGGTGAAGCGGAATGACCAACGCGCCGGTCTCCGGGCTATAGGCGGACGCCTGCCAGTTGTGACCACCGAGTAGACCTGGGCACGCCTCCACGGTCTCGCCCACCTTGGCGTCCCGAATGTCCTGCCGGTAGGTCACCCGGCCGGTGCGTCTGTCGATGGACTCGAAGATGTCCTGAAACACCGTCTCCTTCACGCCAAGAAACTGCCCGGTCCGTCGGTTCAATTTCCACAGCAGACCGTCTTTCGCAGCGGTGAACAACAGCGGTTCGCCGTCCACGTCGATCAGCACGCGTTCGTACACGCTGTCCAGGTCGAGGGTCTCGGCCGGAATATGTTGGAAGTACCACTCGACCTGCCCGGTCGACGGCCTCAACGCCAGCGTGGAGTTGGTATACAGGGCGTCGTTGCTGGTCGACAGCCCGCGACTGGCGGCCACCCACGGCTTCGCCTGCGCGGTCCCGATGTAGAACAGATCGAGGTCGGCGTCGTAACTGCCGGGAATCCAGGTGTCGCCCCCACCGCGCAGATGTGGCGGCATGTCCCCCCACGACGCGCTGTTCGGATCGCCCGGCATCGCGATCGTGGACGTGCGCCACAGCTCGTCGCCGGTGGTCGGGTCGTGCCCGGTGATGAAGCAGCCGTCGTCCTTGAACCGCTCGCAGCCGTTCATGCCGCTCACCAGGACGCCGTTGGCGATGACTGGGGCGCTGGTCTGCGTATACCCCTCGGTGTAGTCCGCCTTTACCGTGCGCCACACCTGCTCGCCGGTGCGGGTATCGAGCGCGACAATGGCCGCGTCATGCGTCGAGAGGAAGACCTTGTCGTCGTAGATGGCGAGACCACGCGTCGCCCCAACACCAGTGGTCGCGTCGGGCGGAAGATCGTACTGATACTCCCAGATCACATCGCCGGTGGCGGCGTCGATCGCCTGCACCACATTGCCGGGATTGGCCAGAAACATGACCCCGTCATGCACGAGCGGGGTGGTTTGGTTGACACCGTCGCGCATCGACACGACCCAGGCGAGCCGGAGGTCCCCGACATTGTCGCGGGTGATCTCACCGAGCGGGCTATAACCGTGATTATTCAGCGTCCGACGCCAGGTGAGCCAGTCCTCCGGGGGCGGGTCACGCAGGAGCGCATCGGTGACAGGGGTCAAACCGGTCGCCTCGCGGCCACCGAATCTGACCGTGCTCCCGCCCGGGTCGGCGGCCGCGACGTCGTCCGACGGCGGCGCCGGCGCGCCCGCCCCACCACCGGCCGTCTCCACGATGAAGGCCACGACGCTGCGATACGCGGCATCACTCAGCGGACGCTGGCCCGGCGGCATCGCGCCACGCACGAACTCGAACAGGGCTTCGGGGCTGCGTTGGCCCCACACGCTGTCAAAGCCGACACCGGTCAGGGCGGGACCGTGCGCGCCACCCTGCAGCCGGGGTCCGTGGCACTCGGCGCACGACTCCTGATACACCGTCCGCCCTGCCGCGGCGTCTTGGGCGACGACGCCAGTCGGCGCGCCCGCGAGCACCATGAGGAGACCGCCAGCCGCCACGACGACACGCCGCGTGGGAACATCGTTCATATCGGTTCTCCCCTCACGAGCCGGGGACGTAATCGGCACCCACGCCTGAACCCCTCGTGTCATCCGCATCGGTCCCCTCCAGCGACGCTGTGACCCACGCCCAAGTCTCGTAGTTATACACCCTCCGTGAGACGTTCTCTGCGGTAGGCGAGGCTCAGGCCGCACGGCCCCAGCGAAACCTGAGAGAATCAGTGCAGACAAAGGGGGACATCACAGATGAAGACACGCACAGGTATCGGCCTGCTTCTGGCGTCGCTGGTCACGGGGACGACCTGGGCCCAAGGCTTGCCCAGCACCGCTCCTTCCACCGTTGGAGTGTCGACCCAGCGCCTCGAGCGGCTCGACTCGGTCGTGCAGCGCTACGTCGACGAACAGGCTATCGCCGGCGCGGTCACCCTGGTGGCCCGGGGCGGGAAACAGGTGCACCTGCAGGCCTACGGCCTCGCCGACCGCGACGCCGGCACGCCGATGCGACCCGACACCATCTTCCGCATCGCGTC
>SXOW01000108.1 GCA_005778315.1 Acidobacteriota bacterium | reverse complement strand
CCGTCGCCCGTCATCGCCGTCACGTATCCGCGGTCTTGAAACGCCGTCACGATACGCAGCTTGTCGCCGGGAGATACCCGCGCGAAGACGGAGATCCCGGTGACATCCTCCCGCAGCATGTCGTCGGTCATCGCCTGCAGTTCGACGCCGGTCACCAACCGACCCTCGCGCAGCAGGCCCAGCTCCCGCGCCACCGCAGCGGCGGTCGTGGGATGGTCGCCGGTGATCATCACCACGCTGATGCCCGCCTCCCGGCATCGCTGGATGGCCAGGGTGGCTTCCGGCCGCGGTGGGTCGAACATGCCGACCAGCCCGAGCATGGTCATCTCCTGCTCGGCTGACTCACGCGTGTCGGCCTGTTTCGTGGCTATCGCCAGCACGCGCAACGCCCTCCCGGCCATGTCGGCCGCCGCGTCCAACAACGCGCGCGCGCGTTGGGCATCGAGGGGCACCTCCCCCTCCTCCTCCAGGACGCGTGTGCAGCTCTCGAGGACGACCTCCGGCGCCCCCTTCGAGTAGGCGACCACGCCGTCGGGCGACCTGTGTAGCGTGGTCATTCTTCTGGTTTCAGACGTGAACGGAATTTCATCGATCCGGGGGAACTGCGCCATAAGGTCCCCTCGGTCCAGTCCGGCCTTTGCCGCGGCGACCACCAGCGCGCCTTCGGTCGGATCCCCCTGGACGCCCCACTGACCCTCGGTCTCGTCTCGCAGGATTCGCGCATCGGAAGCGAGCGCCCCGGCCTGAAGCAACCGCAGCGCAACCTGCCCCGGGCTGATCGTCTCGTCGTTCCGCGCGAACTCCCCGTGCGGGTCATACCCGGCGCCGGTGACGCTGAGCATCTCGCCACCCACGAACAGCGCTCGCACCGTCATCTCGTCCCGGGTCAACGTGCCCGTCTTGTCGGCGCAGATGACCCGTGTGCTGCCCAAGGTTTCCACCGCGGCGAGACGGCGGACCAGCGCTTGGCGTCTGGCCATCCGTTGGACACCGATAGCGAGTGAAATCGTGACGACCGCGGGCAGCGCCTCCGGCACCACCGCCACCGCGAGGGCGATCCCGAACATCACCATGTCCAGCAGGAGCTGACCACGCAGCAGGCCGAGGCCGACGATCAGCGCCACCATGACGAGCGCCGCCCGCACCAGCGTCCGCCCGACCTGGTCCAGGTTGGCCTGTAGCGGCGTCCGGCTCACTCCGACTGCCTGCAACAAGGTCGCGATCTGACCAAACTCGGTCACCATGCCGGTGGCCACGACGACCCCGCGACCTCGCCCGTAGGTGACAACCGTTCCGGCGAAGGCCATGTTGGTCCGGTCGGCGGGCGCCAGGTCTGGGTCGTCGAGCGCGCTCGTCTGTTTCTCCACGGCGACCGACTCACCCGTCAGCGCGCTCTCATCAACCCGCAGGTTGATGGCCTCCACGAGCCGAACGTCGGCCGGGATCCCGTCGCCGGCCTGCAGACGGACCACGTCACCCGGCACGAGCTCGTGCGCCGCGATCACCACCGCCTCACCGTCGCGCACGGCGGTCGTGGTGGGCGCCGCCAGTCGTCGCAATGCCTCGATGGCACGCTCCGCGCGGTACTCCTGCACAAAGCCAAGCACCACCGCGAGCACGACGATGACCGCGATCGCCGCCGCTTCGAGCGCGCGGCCAGACACCGCCGACACCCCGGTAGCGGCCAGCAGGATGACGATGAGGAGGTTCTTGAACTGCGCGGCGAGAACCGCCCAACGCGTCACGCGCCGTGTGGCCTGCAGCACATTCGGCCCGTGCCGAGCAAGACGCCGGGCCGCTTCTTGACTGGTCAGGCCCGCGGGCCCGGATTCGACGCGGGCGAAGACCGTGTCGCCCGACGGCGTGTGCCAGTCGCGTGAGACGGACGAAACGAGAGGTGGTGGCAAGGTTCTTGCGTTCTTTTGACGTGACGCTGCCGCGATTCGTCCCTCGGGGACGGGCGGTCACCCGCTGGAGGTGACCATCTGACAGCTACGATATCGCCCTGGATGGGGCCGTGACCAGCGAGGCGTAATCTTCCGACAGAGGCATCTGATGCACGTGAATCGAATCCTGGTCCCAACCGACTTCTCGGACACCGCAAATCACGCCGAGGCGCAGGCCATCGCCCTGGCCACCCGACACGGTGCGCAGCTGCGGCTGTTTCATGTGGTCGAGCCGTACTGGGCACCGCCCCCCCACATGACCGACGCGGTGCGCGACTACCTCGACACACTGGTCCGGGAGGCGAACACCAGGCTGGCGTCCACCGTGGACGCGCTCCGCGGCGCCGGTGTAGACGCGTCCTACGCGACGGCCCAGGCCATGCCGCCCAACGACGCCATCGTGAACGCCGTCGAGACATATGCGCCGGACATGGTCGTCATCGGTACCCACGGTCGCCGCGGACTTCAGCGTTTCATCCTCGGGAGCGTCGCCGAGAAGGTGCTCCGCACGGTGCCGGTCAATGTGCTGTCCCTCAACGTCAACGCCCCGCTGGTCGGCGCCGACCGATCGTATGCGCGCGTCCTCGTCCCGATAGACTTTTCCGCCTATTCTCGGCGGGCCCTCGACGTCGCCTTCGACCTGCTGGCTGACGACGGCGTGCTGCATGTGGTGCATGTCCTGCACGCGCCCGTCTACCCGGCGTTCTATCCAGGGGGGTTCGCCGCGGCCCCGTTCTTACCGCCCACGACCGACCTGGTCGAAGAACATCTGACTCGCTGGCTGGGCGAACGCCACGCGGTACGAGACGTGCGATTAGGAGACCCGCTTCACGAGATTCTGGAAGCACGGAACGAGACCGACGCCGAGCTCATCGTCATGGGCACCCGTGGCCTCACGGGGCTGGAACACGTCATGATGGGGAGCGTCTCCGAGCGGGTCGTCCGCCGATCCCCGGTCGCCGTGTTGACGGTGCACTAGACCCACGGAGAGCATCGGTACCCCGGCCAAGCGAAGAAAGACACACCCATGACGCAACGTTCCGCCTCCAAGCACCAAGTCGAAGAGCTCAATCCGTTCGTCATCGCGCAGCGTCAGTGCGACAACGCCGGCCGATACCTTCCCGAACTCGAGCCTGGACTCTTCGACTACCTGAAACGGCCACAAAAGCTGACCATCGTGGAGTTCCCCATCGCGACCAGCTCCGGCGCCGTCCACAATTTCGTGGGGTACCGGTGCATCCACAGTCGCACCCTCGGCCCCGGCAAGGGCGGTATTCGGTATCACCCTAGCGTGACACCCGACGAAGTCCGGGCCCTGGCGTCGTGGATGACCTGGAAGTGCGCTGTCGTGGGTCTCCCGTTCGGCGGGGCCAAGGGCGGTGTGGTGTGCGACCCCAAACAGCTCAGTCCCGAGGACCTCCGCCACATCACACGGCGGTACATTGCGGAGCTTGGCGACAACATCGGCCCCTTCACCGACATCCCGGCCCCTGACGTGAACACGAACGCCCAGACGATGGCGCTGGTCTACGACACCTACGACATGATGCACAAGGGCGCGAACAACCTGGGGGTGGTCACCGGCAAGCCGGTGCACATCGGAGGCTCCCTCGGCCGAACGGAAGCGACGGCCAGAGGCGGGCTCATCGTCACCCGTCGAGCGCTGTCCCAGGGCCTCCTCCCCGGCGCGACGGACCTGAGGGGACTGACGGTCGTCATTCAGGGATTTGGCAACGTCGGCGGGATCGCCGCCACGCTGTTCCACGAAGCCGGAGCCCAGATCGTCGCCGTGAGTGACTCTCGCGGCGGTGTGTACTCCCGTGACGGCATCGACCCTGCCGCGGTCCACGCGCACAAGCGCGAGACCGGTTCAGTGATGGGCCTGTCGGGCGGCCGGAATGTCACCGAGGATGAGTTGCTCACCCTCCCGTGCGACATTCTCATCCCGGCCGCGATGGAGGGTCAGCTCAGAGGCGCCAACGCTCGCGACGTGCAGGCGCGGATGATCGTCGAGTTGGCCAATGGCCCGACCACACCAGAGGCCGACGCGGTGTTCTTCGAACGAGGGATCCCGGTGCTGCCGGACATCCTCGCCAACGCCGGCGGCGTGACCGTCAGCTATTACGAGT
>SXOW01000107.1 GCA_005778315.1 Acidobacteriota bacterium | reverse complement strand
TGGCGCTGGCGCTGGCGCTCCTCTCGATGCCAGTCATGGCGCTCGCGGGAGCGAACGACTCGCTCCAACCAGCGGGATGGGACGACCATATCAGGCTATCCGAAGCGGTCGACCTCAATGCCGACCCGGGCATCGTCGAAGTGGCCCTGGACGCGCACGTGGCGACCGTGACAGTCGCGCCGGGCGTCGACGTTGAGGCGTGGACATACAACGGCACGATTCCTGGCCCGCTGATCCGAGCGCAGGTAGGCGATCGTGTCATCGTGCACTACACGAACAACCTCCCCCGACCCAGCACCGTGCACTGGCACGGGCTGCGGGTGCCGATTGAAATGGACGGTGTCCCGGGCTACTCGCAAGCGCCGGTGGCGGTGGGCGACTCGTTCACCTACGACTTCATCGTGCCCGATGCCGGGACGTTCTGGTATCACCCCCACGTCATGTCGGCGGCGCAAGTTGGCTTCGGGCTCTATGGAGCGTTCGTGGTCGAAGACCCGGACGAGGACCTCGGGATCGCGGACGAACTCGTCATCGTCCTCAGCGACATCGACACCGACGACGCCGGCGTACTCCGCTCACCCGACACCGGTGGTTCGCTGGGCATGGTCTTCGGCCGAGAGGGCAACCGGGTGCTCGTGAACGGGCGGCAGCAACCCTCGCTCACCGCCCGTGCCGGCGCACCGCAGCGGTGGCGCGTGGTGAACGCCGCCAAGAGCCGCTACTTCATGCTCGACCTGGGCGAGGGTCACCGCTTCCGTAAAATCGGCGGAGACGGCGGTCTCACCGAGTACTCGGAAGACCACGATTTTCTGGTGCTCGGCGCGGGCGAACGAGCGGATGTCCTGGTGACCCCGACGGCGGGGCCAGGCGAGTCGCTGATGCTGCGGTCGGCGCTCCATGACCGAGGATTCGGGAGCACCGAGTTTCGGGACGTCGAGGACCTGATCGCGATCAAAATCGCCGACATGCCCGCGTACGACTGGGGCCCGCTCCCCACCACGCGCCGGGAGATCACGCCCTACGCCATCGAGGGCGCGACCGCCGTCGACCTCACGTTGACGCTGAGCCAGGATCCGGGTGACAAGTCGTTCGAGTACCGGATGAATGGGCAGCCTGGGTGGACGACGACACCCGTGCTGGCTGATCTCGGCGAGGTGCAGCTCTGGACGGTCGAGAATACGACCAAGTGGTCACATCCACTGCACCTGCACGGCTTCTTCTTTCTGGTGCTCGACGAGCACCACGAACCGGTCCGACCGCTGGAATGGAAGGACACCGTCGACATCCCGTTCGAGCGTACCCGCCGACTGCTCGTGCGTTTCGACGAGCGCCCCGGAACCTGGATGTTCCACTGCCACATCCTCGACCATGCCGAAGGAGGCATGATGAGCGCCGTGCAACTGGGACTCCCGGCCGCCGACTTCACCCCGATGGCCGTCCACTGAGTCTCGGCACCCTCGACGTTGTGGCGATGAAACCACCAGGGAACGCTGACCGGTGGTATTCTCGGCCCACCGGCACACGTGGCAGACAGAGGAGACCAGCATGGACCCGCAGCGACCCAAGATTCCGGCGGAAGCCGTCGACCTGTACACCCAGTTCATTCATGGTGACGTCAGCCGTCGTGACTTCCTGTCAGGCGTCAAACGGTTCGCCGCGGTTGGGCTCACCGCCACCGCGATTGTCGAAGCGCTGATGCCGGACTACGCCCGGGGACAGCAGGTATCGAGGGAGGATGAACGGATCCGGGCGAGCTACGAAACGCTCCCGTCGCCGGACGGCAACGGATACATCCGGGGGTATCTCGTGCGACCCTTCAGCGCCGATTCGCGCACCGAGACGCCAGGCCAACTACCGGGCGTGACCGTCATCCACGAAAACCGCGGACTGAATCCGCATACCGAGGACGTGGCGCGACGCTTCGCGCTGGCGAACTTCATGGCGTTTGCGCCGGACGCGCTGACCACGGTCGGCGGCTATCCGGGCGACGACTACCAAGGCGGCCAGCTGTTTAACACCATCGATCGCGACAAGATGACCGCGGATTTCGTCGCCGCCGCGCGGTGGTTGAAGGCTCGTCCGGACTGCAACGGACGGATCGCCGCGACCGGCTTCTGCTTCGGCGGCGGCATGTCCAACACGCTGGCCGTGCTGCTGGGCGACGAGCTCGCGGCCGCGGCGCCGTTCTATGGTGGGGCCGCAGCCGCCGCTGACGTCTCAAAGATCCGGGCCGCCATGCTGATTCACCATGGTGCGCTCGACACCAGGCTCGTCGCTGCGTATCCCGAATACGAGGCCGCCATGCAGGCGAGTGGCGTGACGTTCGAGGGGCACATCTACCCGGACTCGGTCCACGGCTTCTTCAACGACGCCACCCCAGAGCGTTACAACCAGGCAACAGCAGAAGAAGCCTGGACACGCACGATTGCGTGGTTCAACCGCTACACGCGGGACACCGCCTAGCGTCGCGGGTGTCGGCGGGCAGGTTCCAGCCGCCGGGTTGGGCCTGCCCGTTTCCCGGCACGCGTCGGCCTGCGCACGGTGGGCGTGCCTGCCGACGCCCCACGCGGGAAGCGGTCCCCGGCCCTAGTTACCGCCCACCGTGTAACCGCTATCGAATAGATCGAGCTTCGCCTCGCGCACGTTCGCGGTCGCCGTCGTGCCGTCGGTCGCGAAGTGGATAGCCGACTCTGCCCCACGGTCATATTTCGGCCACTCGGGGAGGCCCTCGCCGTTGGGGTTCCCGGTGGTCGCAAAATTCACCCAATACTGCGACATCTGGGCCGACAGCTCGCGATCGCGGTCGTTCCACTCGATCCCAACCAGTCCGACATTGGCGAAGACGTAGGCGAGGTCGCCGGAATGATACGCGCCGGCGCCGCGGCGTCCGGCCGCGTAGTCCAACTCTGGCCCCTCGGGACGATAGAGCCGGAACACAGGAGGCGCGTGGCTGAAGTGATACAGGTAGACGTCATT
>SXOW01000106.1 GCA_005778315.1 Acidobacteriota bacterium | reverse complement strand
GACGCCGTGATGCACGATCTGGAAGTGCCAGGCGCGCTCACCGGTATTGGCATCGAGCGCCACCAGGCTCTCAGCGAACAGGTTGTCACCCAGTCGGCTGCCGCCGTAGTAACTGTTCGTCGGATTGCCCACCGGCAGGAACACCAGCTCGTTGACCTCATCAACCGTCACGCCGGCCCAGACGTTCGTCGCACCGGTATATCGCCAGGCTTCGTTCTCCCAGGTCTGGCTCCCGAACTCGCCTTCCTGCGGGATGGTGTGAAAGCTCCACACCAGGGCACCGGTGCGCGCGTCGTAGGCGCGGACGTCGCCCGGCGGGGTTCGACGATAGATCACCCGGTCACCGACCGCGCTGCCGACGATCACCAGATTCTTGTACACGACTGGGGCGGCGTTGAACTCGAAGTGACTGCGGTCAATCGGCCAGATCAGGTTCTGGCTGAGGTCCACGACGCCCGCCTCTCCGAACGACGTGACCACCTCGCCCGTGCGGGCGTCGAGCGAGAACAGACGAAAGCGGCTGGCCAGGAAGACCCGCAGGTCGTCACCATCGCGCCAGGTCGTGACGCCGCGGTGCCGGAACCCGCCAC
Source organism: Acidobacteriota bacterium (assembly GCA_005778315.1). Lineage (GTDB taxonomy): Bacteria > Acidobacteriota > Vicinamibacteria > Vicinamibacterales > UBA8438 > UBA8438. Next base: position 2,715 of record SXOW01000106.1, on the reverse strand, counting down.
CCAGCGCCGGCATGCCGTCTTCGTAGGCGCGGGGGTCGAAGACCCAGCGCACCTCCCCGGTGTCGGGATCGAGTGCCGCCACCCGGTTGTAGTTGGTGCTGACGTAGACGGTGTCGTCGATCATGATGGGCGTACTGGTGAAGGCGCCAGGTACGGTACCGAATTCCTCCCGTGCCTGCTCCTCTGGACGCCAGGTCCAGGCGATCTCCAGCTGGTCGACATTCTCCGGCGTGACCGCGTTCGCCGGCGACGACCGCGTATTGGCCTGGTCTGCGCCGACGTACGGCCACTCGACCCTACCGCCTCCCTGCGCCATCACCTCGGTGGCGGTCGCGGCGCCGACGATGGAGACCGCCAGCGTCGAGATGACGGTCACCCAGCGGTTGAGGGTCCACTGAATCGGGGACTGCGTGAGACCGGTCATGATCGGAATCAGGGCCTGATGCTTTCAGAACGTCCGCGCACGCCCTCGCCACAAGGCCGTGTCGGGTGCGGACATCATCGCGGAGGGGAGTCGACAAAGTATAGACGATAGCAAGTCTAGAAACCCCGATCACCAACCAAGCGCAACCGGCGCAGCTTCGCTCGGAGGGGTGGCCGTGGACGGCTGGCCTGACCGGTCCGCTCCATTTTCGGGAGGGCCTCCCACGGTTCAAACCGGCCGACGTCGGAGCAGCCGATTGAGCCCGGTCAGGGAACCGTGATCGCCTGAGGCGCACTTGCCGCGCCGTGGTTCTCACCGCGGCCGGCCGATTCGTCAGCGACGAGAGGGCGGCTGACCCGAGGACGTTCGGGAGTGGCGGCAAATGCCGGTCGGCGGCCCAACCACTCGATGCCCTCCTTGATCCGACCCGGATTACCCCAGTCGCTCCAGGTCACGCCGCCGAGCTCCATGACCGCGAGCCGATCGGTGATGCGCTGGAGGTAATCCCTGGAGAAGTTTCGTGTCGGCATCGTTTCGTACGCCGTCGCGAGCAGGACGTCTTCGCTACGCACATGCACCGCGGCTCGAAGGGGCTCCAGTCGACCCACGACCTCCGGAAGCACGCGCTGGCCCAGGGCCCACACGAGCGCCGCGGGGCCAGCGACGACCATGGTGTTCCAGAACGCGCCGGCACGCCGCAGGCTGGCGGCCAGTTCGGCGCCCGGCTTTTCGTGGAAGGCCTTGACGGCGTACGTGCTCGTCGCTGTCCGCGCGGCCGCGATCCGGTCTCCAGGCAGGATCCAGCCGTAATCGGTTTCCGCGCTCTGCGGTTTGACTCCGAGCACGACCAGCTGATTCAGGAGGTCGGCGGCTCGCACCGCCTGCTCGACGGTTGCGACAAACGTGGCTTCGGGATGAACGAAGTGGTCCGACGGAAAGATCACGACCGATGCGCCCGGATCGGCGGCCAGCACGAAACTGAGGCCCAGGAACGCGCCGGCCGCGGTATCGCGGTTGATCGGTTGTTCGACGAGCGTTCCCCTGGCCAGGGCCGGATGGCCCCGGAGATAGCGGCGGTGGTCGCGGCCCACGACGGTGACGATTCGCTCGACCGCCGCAACGTGAGCGGCGCGATCGAGCGTGTGCTCGAGCATCGACCGGGTGCCCACGAACGCGCAGTACTGCTTCGGGACGTGGCGGCCGAATCGACGTTCCGTCAGCGGCCGAAGACGTTCGCCTTCGCCGCCGGCCAGCACGATGGCCCAGACACGCCCACGGCTCGATTCCACCATCTGGTCTCTCCTAGCTGCTCCCTGCTGCCTCAAGCCGACTTCTCATCGCGGCCGTCACGCAGCGACCGGTCCGCCTGGATCCAGTCGTCGAATTCGCTGCCCGGCGCTGATCCGCGCGCCAGATACAGGTAGTAGGCGCGCTCGGCGACCTCGGCCTCGGTAGGCGGCAGGGGACGAACTGCATCGGGCGGAGGGGACCCTGTCGACCGCAGCGCCTGAGTCCCGGCGCGCTTACGCAGATGAGAACCGGCGGCTGTCTTCCTGACCACTTGCATACCCTCCTTCATCACCTGGTCGGGGCGCGTCGGATCCCAGCCTACGCCGCCGCCGCGAGGGGGTGTCGGCTCTCCGATGGCGAACTTCGAAATGCCAACGGCCGAATACGAGATGTCCGAATACCAGATGTCCTAATACCAGATGTCCGAATACCAGATGTCCGAATACCAGATCTACTGAGCAAAGACTGTGCCACTCACGACCGAAGTCGGCGAACGAGTTGAAGCCTGGCGTGTGGCTGGCGCGAACGGGCGGCGCCCTACTGTTGCCCGGAGACCCGGCACCGGACATCGCACGAGTCCGTCGTCTTGCGCGCAACCGTCCCGGCCAGCTCGTGAGTTTTTCAGCGGGCGGTTGCGGGATTTTGGGATGTGATCCTCGGCGGCCTCGTCCGGGCATCGGGGCCGTGGCCTGGAGTATCCTGCGTCGCGTGAACCCGAGTCGAACCGGATCGATGCTCGAACCCGCCGGTTCCTGGACGAAGGCTGGTCGGTGGCGTCAGCAGGTCGGCGCCGGCCAGCAGGCGGGATTGGCAGACACGGGATGGCCTAGGCGGCCAGCCATCTCGGTCAGCATCCGCTCGAAAGCCGGGCTTGGCGCCGAGCAGAGCGTTCGAGGTGATGGGCGAGTATGGTGGCCACTTCACCTACGTATGGACCTGTGGTGATGTCCCCATGGCCGCACTGGACATCCTCAATTTGAAGTCCTCCCAGAACCATCTTG
>SXOW01000105.1 GCA_005778315.1 Acidobacteriota bacterium | reverse complement strand
GGTGTACATCCGAAACAGGTCGACAGCAAACAGCCCCGCCTCGTCGCCGCCGGTGCCCGCCCGAATCTCCAGCATGACGTTCTTTTCGTCATTCGGATCTTTCGGCACGATCAGCACTTGGATGTCGTCCAGCAGCGCGTCCCGTGTCTCGGCGAGGGCGGTAAGTTCCTGCAGCGCGAGCTCGCGCATCTCTGCATCGCCACTGTCAGCCAGCTCCTGAGCCTGCTCAATCTCGGTGATGACCGCCTTGTATTCGCGAAACTTTTCCGCTGTCGGCTGGATGTCCGCGAGCGCCGTGGCGTGCGTCCGATACTGATTCTGATCGGCCTGCACGGAGGCGTCGCTGACAAGCGCCATCAGTTCCTTGTAGCGCGTTTCGATCTGTTGCAGTTTGTCAAACATGTCCGTTGCTTATCCGCCAGAGACAGGTGGCAGAAACGCGATCTCATCACCGGCGGCGACCGGCGCGTCCATTCGCGAGTACTCTTGGTTCACCGCCACCGAGACGGAGCTTGCGTACCCGGCCAGCTCCGAGAACTCGCTTACCAGCGTATCCCAGACCGTGCGTGCCGTGGCGCCGGACGGTGTCTCCCGAATCAGTTCACCGGTGCCAGCAATGTCTTTCAGTCGCGCGAAGAGGCGGATGGTCACCCCCGCGCCGTGTGTCGCGTCACTCAAGACCAGCCACCCGCACGGCGTCCTGCCTGGCCGCGTCGTCGTCGGGGTCGGCCGTGGCGCCCTCGATCCACACGTCGCCCCCTTCAAAGAACTCGTGCTTCCAAACGGGTGCGATTTGCTTCACCCGTTCAATGACATACCGGCAGGCCGCGAACGCATCGGCACGATGGGGAGAGGCCGTCGCGATCATGACACTGGCCTCGCCAATCTGAAGGGTGCCAAGCCGGTGGTGGAGGGCGACGCGCACATCCCATCGGTCGGTCGTTTCGGTCCCGATCCGTTCGAAGGCACGTAGCGCCAGTGGCTCGTATCCCTCGTACTCCAATCGCAGCACGCGTCGGCCGGCGTTTTCGTTGCGCACAACGCCGACGAACGTGGTAATGCCACCGGGTCCGACCTCGTCGGACGATTCCATCGTCACTGCCTGGATGAGGTCATCGAGGCTCAAACGGTCGGTCGTGATCGCGTAGGGCGCCGTGGGCATCGCCGGTCTATTGTCGCTCATTTGCGCCAGAAATGATTGAGTGGTCCCGGTCCCTGGCCCAGCGGGGAGGCGTGTCTGATCGCTTCCTCGACGTAGCGTTTCGCGCCGGCCACGGCGTCGTCCAGACGCGCGCCGCGGGCCAGTTGCGCGGCGACCGCGGCCGAGAATGTGCAGCCGGTTCCATGGGTCGCGCGGCTCTGCAGTCGTGTGCCGCGAAGCTCAGACAAGCGGCCAGCGTTGTCGAGGCGATCGATGGCGTCCGGTCCGTCGTCATCTCCGCCAGTGAGCACGACCGCGGCCGCCCCCATCTCTCGCAGGCGCGCGCTGGCCACAGCCGCCTCCTGTGGTGTCGTGATACGGAGTCCGGTGAGCACCTCAGCTTCATACCGATTCGGTGTGACCACGGCGGCGCGCGGGAGAAGACGCGTCCGGACAAGTGACACGGCCTCCTCGTCGAGCAGCGCCTGGCCGCTGGTCGAGACCAGGACCGGGTCGACCACCAGCGGGAGGCCGGGGTGGGCCTCGAGCCGATCGCACACCACCGCTACGATGTCGCGTGTCGCGAGCATGCCGGTCTTGATGGCGCGGACATCGAAATCCCGCAGGACCGCATCGATCTGCGCCGCGACGACCAGCGGAGTTACCGACTCCACGGCCGTCACCCCGAGCGTGTTCTGGGCCGTTACCGCCGTCACTGCACAGACCCCATGCAGTTCGTGGGCCGCGAACGTCTTCAGGTCAGCTTGGATGCCGGCACCGCCGCCGGAGTCGCTGCCCGCAATCGTGAGCGCGGTCCGCATGAGGGAGAACCGGTCCTGGGCGCCGTCGTCAGCGGCGGTGGGCTGGGGGCGGCTCGCCGGGTTTTAGTCCGAACACCAGCAAGAACTGGTAGGTTAGAAATGTCTCGTGCGAGAGCAGATCGAGGCCGGCGTCTTGAGCATCCCGAATGACATCTTCCGCATCGACGCGAAGTTCGAGTTCCGGGCCAGGGCCGCCACCGGCTCGTGTGAAATCGACAATACCGAGGCGTCCTTGCGGCTTGAGCGCGGCGGCCACGTCACGCAGCAGGGCCACCGGGTCTTCCACTTCGGAGTACACGTCGACAATGAGGACCGCGTCCAAGTCGGCCGGCAGCCTCGGATCTTCCGCGGTACCCAGGACTCGCTCCACATTGTCCAGGCCCTCTCGATTGACGCGATACGCGATGGCGTCCAGCATCGGCTGTTGAACGTCCTGCGCGAACACCAACCCGTTAGGCCCGACGCGTCGCGCGAGCCGCACGGTGAACCAGCCAGCCCCGGCGCCGACATCGGCGACCACGGACCCGTCGGCGATGTTCAGCACATCCATGATCTCGTCTGGCTTCTGCCACATGTCCCGATCAGGCGCTTCGAGAATACCGATGTCGTCGGGTGGAAACAGACGCGCGTGAGGTTGGTCCTGGGCGACCACCATCGCCGTGGTGGCCGTGCCGGCCAGCGCGGTGGTCGCGGTGACAAAGGTCACCATGGCGCGCGTGGCCAGCGAACATCGCGGGATCATGTCTCGAGACCCTCACAGGGCAGCTGTTCAGGACCGCCTAGCTCGGGTAGTGACGGCCGGCCGAATCCCTGCTCCGCCGCCAGTACGTCAAGAGCCATCGAGGCGAGGTCTTCGATCGGCAACAACTCGAACGGTGTCGCCAATGGGACACTTAGCCACTTCAGATACGCTCCGCAGCCGCCGCAGAGCTCAACCAGATGTGACTCACCGGGGTCGGTCTTCACCGCTGTGAGCTGGTCCGCGACGCAGTAGATGCATCCCGGCTGTGCCCGCCGCCACCCGAGGCCGCAGAACGAACATCGCAGCCGTGAACCGGCGTCCAGCGATTCGCCGAAGGCCGGCCAGGACCCGCACGCGGGACAGTACCCGTGTGGCCACGCGTCAAGGGCGCCCGCCACGGCCGGGTGTGGGGCGCCGCCGTGTGGCGCGAAGACCGCGCGCTGCGCGACGTGCGCCGCCGGCCCGACCGCCAGCTCGGCCGCCAGCCAGAGCACGTCCGGCGCAATGCTCTCGTGCATGGCTTTCATCCGGATCGCGGTTTGATTGCGATCGAAGGACGCCGCCAACAGTGAACGCATGTCGATACGGTCCGCGTCGAGGCAGGCACGCACATGCTGCGCCACTGCTCCGGCGCTGCCCGCCTCGAGGTCGTCGCAGGCGTGGAGCACGAGGGGACCCAGCACCTCTGTGGGTAGCGCCAGCACTTCGCCCCGCAGGACCGGGCTGGCGGCGCGGAGCTTGGTCGCCGCCAGCGCCGGTTCGAGGGTGATCCCGGCAATTTCGGTCGCGCTCAGCCGATCCACCGCGTCGATAGTTCTGGTAACCATCGGTCGCTGCACCGCAATCGCAGGTTCCAGATCAGGGCGGGTCGCGGCCAGCTCGGTCCAGCGAGTCTCGGCCTGTTCAAGCAGGGCGGTGGGAGAAAGCGTAATGGGCATGGTCGGACGGGCGCCGGAGGCGCACCGCAACGCATCCCATTGTAGAACAGCGGGGCTCTCGCCTTGTGGCCGAGACCGCCTCCTGGCTATAATCAAGATTGGACCCCGTTCTGGGGTCTTGGGAGAGCGCACACAGATGTCTGAAGTCATCACCGTGACCGAGATCGCCGCGACCAAGATTACCGACCTGATGGCGGAAGAGAACAAGGTCGAAGCTGGTCTCCGGGTCTTCGTGCAAGGAGGCGGCTGTTCCGGTTTTCAGTACGGGCTGATGATCGAAGAGGGCTCCGGCGACCCTGCCGCCGACCAGGTGTTCGAGTCCAACGGGGTACGCTTGTACGTGGATCCGATTAGTTTGCGCTATCTGTCTGGTGCCCAGGTCGATTTCGTCGACAACTTGACGGGCGGCGGCTTCACCATCAAGAACCCGAACGCGAAGTCTACCTGTGGGTGCGGCTCATCGTTCGACGTGTAACGGCGCTGCCAGCGTCTTACTGCATGGACGCGCAATCTGCTCACGGGGGAAACGGCACCGGGAGACCGTCATTGGAGTGCCCTCGGGGATTTCGGGTTTGGCGATATCAAGGGAGTCTGGGAACTCAGCCGGTTCCCTTGGGCCTT
>SXOW01000104.1 GCA_005778315.1 Acidobacteriota bacterium | reverse complement strand
GTCTTCATCACCCTGGCCTTCGGCAGCCTCGACTATCTCGGTGGCCAGGTCGTGGGCAAGACCTGGGCACTGCTGATCGCCTTCCCGCTGGTCCGGCTGATGCGGCGGGTGACGCCAGCCGCCACCTGATGCGCACGACCGGCCTTCAGGTATCCGACCACCACCGTCAGCAGGCCCAGCCCGGCAAGCGCGCCGCTGAGTTGACGAGCCGTGCCGGCGTTGTGTGCCCTCTTCGCCTCGGCCAACTGGTCGCGCTCCCGACGGTCATTGGCCTCTCGCGCCCAGGCGTCTTCCTCGGCCAGGATGCGGTCGAGGGCCGGACCACCAGAGACCGCGGGAGCGCCCACCGGCACCCAGGTCCGCGGGAACGTCACCCGCGCCTCCCACATCTGGTTGGGGACCAAGGACGTCACGTCGAACGCCAGACGGCCCGAGGCCTCAAAGTCGACCCGTCCGTGGAGGGGACCGTGCGCCCACGCTCGTACCTCGCCGAACGTCGCCGGCTGCGGCAGCTCGAGGTCGACATGTACCCGGCCGATGGCCTGTGGATTGATCGCACCAACGAACTGGTAGTAGAGCTCGGCCACGTCCGCATGGCGCCGCACCGCATCACTGATCCGGTAACTGAGTTGAAAGGACCGCCTTTCATCCTCGGCCACGTAGTGCCATCGGACGTAGAACTCCTCCGCGCTCGATTCAACCGTGTACGTCCCTGGTTCCTCGCCGCCGGATGGAACAAACTGGACGTCTCCATCGGACAGCGAGAACTCGCTCAGCGACCCGACCCTGTCGAGCGGCAACCGGAAGTCGGCCCAGGAGTATCGGCCATCGTAGGTATAGGTCCGGGTCTCCGCAATCCAGAGACTGCCGTCTGGCTCCACCCGCGCCACCACGGTGACGGCGTCGAGGGTATAGCTTCTGGCGTCGACGACCTGGGACACAGCCACCAGCAGGCCCACCACGCCGACAAGTAATGCCACACCGTGCCGGCGCCGCCCGCTCGGGCGTCGATCCGGTCGAAGCAGCTGCGCGTAATCGATTCGGAGACTTCCCATAAGCGACTCTACGCCGGATGCGGCAAGTCTATTCGCCACCAGCGCACCGCTCGCGACATGGCAGGGGCGCCACGGCCTTTGCAGTTGACATCACCACGGTGGTGCGCGCAGCATCTCTTCAACCTCGAGGAACGCCACAGCCAATGATGAACCGACGCCAGTGTGTGCACGCCGCGGCGGCTAGCGCCCTGACCTACTCGCGTGGCGCCGCGTTGTTCGCGGCCGACTACGACTTGATCGTCAGAGGCGGGCGTGTGATCGATCCCTCGCTGCGCCTCAACGCCATTCGTGACGTGGCCATCACAGCCGGTCGCATTGTCGCCGTCGACGCCAACCTGGATGGCGGATCCGCTGAGGTCATTGAGGCCACGGGCAAGCTGGTCGTCCCCGGACTCGTCGACATCCACACGCACTATGCCCGGGACGCGGACGGCCCGGCGCTCGGACTGAGCGGTGGCGTGACCGGCTGGATCGATGCCGGATCGGCCGGCGCCGATCAACTCGACGACATGGCCGCGGTGGTGAAGGCGGCGCCGCAGCCGGCTCGCATGCTGATCAATATCGGGCGCGCCGGTATCCTCCCGGACGGCGACACCATGGACCTGGCCCTGGCGGACGTTGATGCCGCCAAAGCGGCCGTCGCCAGACATCTCGACGTGGTGGTGGGCGTCAAGGCGAGACTGACCAGGGGCGTGGCCGCCGATGACGTGGAAGTGCTGCGCCGCGCGCAAGAGGTCGCCACCTCGTTCAACCTCCCGGTGATGATCCACATGGGACAAACCGCCTCGCCACTTGGCCGTCTGGTGAGCCAGCTCAAACCGGGAGACATCGTCACCCACATGCTGGCGCCACCGCCCAACAGCATCATTGACGACGACGACCAGCTTCTGCCGGAGGTGCTCGCGGCACGTCGACGCGGGGTGTGGTTCGATGTTGCCAATGGACGAATCGACCATCTCCGCTGGGACACGTTCGATCGCATCATGCGGTCGGGATTTTGGCCCGACAGCATCTCCACCGACGGCAGCACCAGCAGCCCCACCGCAGAGAGCGTGATCGACTTCCCCAACGTCCTCTCGAAGTTCTTGAATTTTGGGATGACGGTGGACGAGGTGATCGCGCGCGCGACGGTCAATCCTTCCCGCATGTTCAGCGTGTTTCACGACCGCGGCACGCTGAATGTTGGTGCGCCGGCCGATGTGGCCGTGCTGGAGCTCCGTGAAGGCCGGTTCGACTTCGTCGACAACTACGGGAATACCCGCACCGGCCGTCAGCGACTCTTTCCGAGCGCGACCGTCCTGGGCGGCGCGCACGTGCGCTAGTCCCCTGGAACCGTACCCGGGGTGACCAGCGGGTTGATCTGCGCCCGGACGGCGCCAGCGAGATGGCCACGCGTGTGCACGTCGAAATACAGGGCCCCAGCCTCGAACGCGACCCGCTGCTCCGAGGTAAGCGCCACAATACCCGACACACTGGCGTCACCCGAGCCGGACAGCAGCACCGACACCGGCCCCACCTCCCCGGCGACGCCCCGGTGCAAATGCATGAAGAGAACCTCTTCGTCGAGCACGCCGTAGACGCTCGCGTCGTAGCGCAGCGTCCCGGACGCCGGGATCCAGTCAAAGCGCGCTCGAGCACTGATGGGCGTATCCACCGGAGGAACGTGCTCCGCGCCGGTCGCGGTATGAACCGACGGTCCCACGTCGACCCGCAAGAGGCTCGGGGTCGTGGCCGGCGGCCGACGATGGTGCGTCAGCTGCTCGAAGGCGAAGGCGAGGCGGATCAGCTCGCCTTCACTCCACACGGGTCCGAGCAGTTCGAGACCGACCGGCATCCCGTCCTCGGCGTACCCGGCCGGCACCACAATCGCTGGCAGGCCGGATACTGAGGAGAGCACACAGTTCGTTCCTGGCTGCGGCACGCCAATCAGCCTCGCGGTGCTGCGGATTGTCGGGTACGCGATGGCATCGATCTCCAGCTCGGCCATGACCGCCAGCACATCCCGGCGGACCACGTCGCGACGAGCCACGACGTCGAGATACCCCGGATCGTCGAGACCTGGTGCCTCCGCCGAGAGCCGATACCGCGACTCGAGCGCCTCGTGATACAGCCCCCGGTCGAGGATGTCGTCGATCGACTTCACCGGCGTCCCAGGCGTGCTCAAATAGTCGGCGAGCTGGCTCTTGAACTCGCGCCGCTCCAAGGACGCGCCGTCGAGCAGCTCGGCGAGGCCGGGTAACTCCAGTGCCACCACCGCCGCGCCCTCTCCTGTCATGGCGGCGAGCGCCTGCTCGATGACATCGCGCACCGGGCGGTCGGCTGGGGCCGTGCCCAGTTGAAAGTCGAGCGTCCCGATCCGTACGCCCTCCCAGCCGCCTGCCTGCAGGAACGCGGTGTAGGTGGACGGAATCTGTCCCGCGCCGAGCCTCGTGGTCTCGTCTGCCGGGTCGGGTCCGACCGTCGCGTCGAGCATGATCGCCAGATCGGCGACGCTCCGCGCCATCGGTCCTCCCATGTCCTGCGTCAAGGCGAGCGGGATGATGCCATCTCGGCTCGACAGCCCGCGGGTCCCGCGCAGCCCGACCAGCGCGTGGTGAAACGACGGGATACGGATCGATCCACAGGTATCGCTGCCCATGCCGGCCACCGCGAAGCTGGCCGCCACGGCCGCCCCGGTTCCACCACTCGAGCCCCCCGGGTTGCGCTGCGGGTCGTACGGATTCCGCGTCTGGCCACCCAGCGAACTGATCGTTTCGATCCCGTAGGCCAGTTCGTGCATGTTGGTCTTGCCGACGATCACAGCCCCGGCCGCCTTGAGCTTCGCCACCTGAAACGCGTCATCCGGCGGGTACCACTGCGCCAACGCAATCGAGCCGGCGGTGGTCGGCAGACCGACCATGTCGTAGTTGTCCTTGACCACCACCGGGATCCCATGCAGCGGGCCCCGTGGTCCGCTCTCGGCCCGCTCCCGGTCCAGGGCTTCGGCCTCGGCCAGAGCCTCGGCATTGAGACTGATCATGGCGTTGAGCGCCGGTCCGCGTCGGTCGTACGCCTCGATGCGGTCAAGATACTGCCTGGTGATCTCTCGTGAGGTCGTCGCACCGGACTCCATCGCCGCTTGCAGCTGCGCAATCGACGCCTCGAACACGTCCGTCCGCTCGGCCACCTCCGGGTCGCCGGCGGCGCACGCGGTCACGGCCAGCGCCAACACCGCCGGCATCGTCCGTCTCAACATCGTCAACATCGCCCGTCTCAGCGCCCTCATCTCGGTCTCTCCGTGCGCAGGCTCGCGTGCACGCTCACGTCGCGAGCAGGTCGCGCAATTGGTCGCTCACCCAGGCCCGGTCGTCGGGATTGCTGCCGCCTCCGGCCAGGTGTCCCCACACGCTGGGAATAACCCGCAGTTCGGCGTTCGGCATACGGGCCACTTCGATTTCGTTGTCTTCGGGTGGAAAGTAGAGGTCCGTGCGAGAGGGCATCACATAGGCGCGGGCGCGAATGGCCCCCAGCGCAGCACCGAGGTCGCCACCGAATCGCGGGTGGGCCGCAATGTCCGCGGACTGCCAGGTGGCCAACATGGCCAGCAGGTCGTTGGCGTCGAACCGGCCGAACGAGCCCTCGGCTGACGAGAGGAGCCCCTCGACCCCCTCCCCTCCGTAGCGGCGGTGCAGGCCCTCACGAAAGAACGCCTGCGAGGCATACCAACCGGCATACACGCGCGAGAACGCTCGGAGGCCGGCCACCGGCGGAGTGGTGTAGTCACCGCCGGCCCACGCGCAGTCGGCCGTGAGCGCCGCCTTCACGCCTTCCAGAAAGACGTAGTTATGCACTGCGGTCCTGGCACTGCCGCAGATCGGAGCGATGCGCTCGACCATCTCTGGGTACAACGCGCCCCAGTGAAACGCCTGCTGGCCGCTCATGGAGAACCCGACGACGAGTTTGATCGTGGCGATGCCGTAGCGCTCGGTCAGCAGTCGGTGTTGCGCGCGCACGTTGTCGTAGGGATGGACCAGCGGGAACCGCATGCGGTCCTGCGGCGGCGGCGTATTGCTCGGGGAGGAGGACACGCCGTTGCCGAACTGGTCTGGCACCACGATGAAATACCGTGTCGGATCGAGCGCGAGGTCGTTGCCGATGGAGGCCTCGTTGCTCGTGTGGCGGCCCGCGTACCAGGTGGGAAAGACAATGACGTTGTCTCGGGCCGCGTTGAGCGTGCCATGGGTCTTGTAGGCCAGCGTGGCTGAACGCAGCACCTCACCAGACAGCAGCGTGAAGTCGCCGAGTGCGAAGGTTTCGAACCCGTCGGCAACCGGTGGCGTCTGACTCGCGGACACGGTCGGGAGATGGGCGGTCCCGCCGGCCATGACTCCCGCGCCGGCCGCGACAACTGATTTCAGGAGATCACGTCGATTCATCGAACCACCCTTCGCATGGCGTCACGGCACGAGGGGCCGGTGCACGACGCCACCCTTCATCACGAACCGCACGTTCGTTACCACAGCGATGTCCGTCAAGGGGTTCCCCTCCACTGCCACCAAGTC
>SXOW01000103.1 GCA_005778315.1 Acidobacteriota bacterium | reverse complement strand
GTCAGGAAGCTCTGTCCAAACACGGACACGTGGATGTGAGCCGGTCGCCACGCGTTGTCATGATTGTTCCAGGGATAGGCCCCGGGCTTGACCGTCACGAACCGATAACGCCCGTCTGCGCCAGTGAGCACCCGGCCCGCGCCGCTGAAATTGACGTCCAGTGGGGCGTCATGCGTATCTCGCGCGTGGGCGTACCGGCCTGCGGCGTTCGCCTGCCAAATCTCGACCAGCGTATCGGGGACCGGCCGGTCATCCTCGTCCATGACGCGGCCCCCGACGATGATCCGCTCTCCAAGCGGTTCACCCGCATGCTGCCGAGTCAGGTCATGGTCCAGCCTTCCGAGCGCCTGTTCTCCGTGGGCTGGCCCGGTGATCTCCGACAACGTCTGCGGCACGATGACCAGCGGGTGGGTGGGATAACGCCGCGCGGTGCTTCGATAGGCGGGCGTGTGGTTGAGCGGCACGTCGCCGGTCGGCGGTCGTCGATATCCCGTCGGCCGCGCGTCGCCGTCGTTGGTCGGAGCCCCGGCAGACTCCCTCCGGTCGGTCACGGCGCTGATCGTACAGCCCGCCCTGGACAGCGTCCAGCCGGAATGCCGTACACTCCACGCCTATGCCAACACTCACAGTTGAAGGATACGGAGCATTCGACGTCCCCGCGCACAAGCGGCTCGTCCTGGCGCTGGAGCAGGAGGCCGGGGTCGATGTCATGCACGCCTGCGGCGGCAACGCTCGATGTACCACCTGTCGGGTCGAGTTCGTGGATGGCGAGCCGACCAGGCGGACCGCGGCCGAGAAAGCGCGCCTCGAGGCGCGTGGCCTGACGGGCGTTCGCTTGTCCTGCCAGATCCTGTGTGACCAGGATATGCATGTCCGCGCGATCAGCCGGCTCGAAGGTACCGGCCGTCCCGACGCGGGCGGTGCCCCCGCCGAAGAGATCACGCCGCCCGCAGAGTGGGTCTAGCAGCCCGACTACTTGGCCAGCGGCGCGAACGGCACCGCTGGCTCGCGCTACGGCCGTCCCTCGAGCATCACGAAGTTCGAGGTGGCCGCGGTCTGGCGAATGCGGACAAGCTCCTGATAGGCGTCAGAGTTGTACCAGGCCAGCGCCTTCGCCGGCGACTCGAAACGGAGGATTACCGTCGAGGTCGCCTCCCACTTGCCTTCCAAAACGGTCGGATTCGAGCTGGCCGCGATGACGGCGCCTCCATGTTCCGCGATGACGGCGCCGACGCCGGCCCGGTAGGCGCTGTAGGCGTCCTGATCGGTGATCGTCACCGTGGCCACGATGTAGCCAGGTGGGTTTTCAGAACCGCCGATCGCAGGGGACTAACCTTAGCGTCGTCGTACCGCCTTGCGCGCCCGGGCGATCCGGGAATGAACCGTGCCCAGCGGGAGGTGCAGTCGCGCGGCAATGTCGGGGTAGTCCATGCCGTCGCGGAGCCGCAACGCGAGCACTTCACGGTGGTTTTGCGGCAGTTCCTCAAGATGGGGGAGCGCGCCGACCCACTCGCTGGCATCCGGACTCACAGTCCGGTCCGGAGCGGGATCCGTGGCCCGTCCGATCGCCTTGTCGAGGGCGTTGGCCGCGATACCCGCCAACCACCGCCGTACCGCAGCCTGCTCCCGCTCTTTCACTTGCCCCCTCGCGGCATCCCCCCGAGCCGGTGGCTACGGGCACGGTGAACACCGAATAGTACGAAGGCACTGACGTGTATCAAAAATCGTTCCTGGAGGCAAATTCACGCGTGCTCGCCGAGGGGGCCCGTCGCACGTGGTGGAACGTCTGGGTCGAGGTCAGCGCGGAGGGCGACTGGCAGAAAGCGGCCGAGCCGCCGCGAGATAGACCGTCGGCACAACGAACAAGTTGAGCAGCGTGGACGAGACGAGTCCGCAGACGACCACCATTGCCAATGGCGCCTGAATTTCGCTGCCCGGCTCGCCCATCGCGAACGCCACCGGAACCAAGGCCAGCCCTGTCGACAAAGAGGTCATCAACATCGGCACAATCCGATCGACCGCGCCTTGCAGGACGGCCTGTCGGAGGTCCGTCGCCCCCTCGACTCCCTGCACATCACGGATGTGCGTCACCAACATGATGCCGTTGCGTGTGGCGATGCCAAAGAGCGAGATGAATCCGATCAGACCGGCGATCGAGAGGATGCCGCCCCCGAGAAACACGCCGACCACGCCACCGATGAGCGCCAGCGGTAGATTGATCATGACAATGGCCGCATCTCGACCTGACCGCAGCGCACTCAGGAGAATCAGAAACATCCCGACAACGACGGCCAGACCGACCACCAGCAACACCCGTGACGCCTGCGCCTGCGCTTCGAACTGGCCACCGTATTCGACGCGATAGCCGTCAGGAAGCGTGACCGCCGCCCCCACCCGTGTCTGGATGTCTGACACCACGCTCCCGAGATCACGACCCGCGATGTTGCCGGTCACGATGAGCCGACGTTGCACATTCTCGCGACCGATGAAATTGGGGCCCCGGTCTTCAACGATGTCCGCCACGCTGCCGAGCGGAATGCGGACCCCGGCCGGTGTGTCGATGCGCGTCTCCCACAGCGCATCCAGGTCGGCCATGTCGGCCGGGGTGTACCGGACGACCAGCGGCACCGCCACCTGTCCGTCAATCACCTGACCAACCTCACGCCCGTGCAACGCGGTCTCCAACGTGAGAGCCGCTTCACCGGCGGGAAGACCGTGCCGAGCCAGCGCAGCCCGGTCGAACCGTACCCGGACCGTGGGAATGTCAGCCTGCGGCTCGAGGGCCAGATCGACCAGGCCGGGCGTGCCGTCCATGGCGGCGACCGCCTGGTCGC
>SXOW01000102.1 GCA_005778315.1 Acidobacteriota bacterium | reverse complement strand
GGCCAGGTCGAGCGGGAAAGACACCTCGAGCGCCCCGTTGACCGTCTTGAACTGCGACGCCTCGCGCGGGGCGTCGACAAAGGACACCGTCACCCCACCGTTCACGGTCGTGGCGCGGCCGGACCCGCTGATACGGTCCATCGTGATCCGACCGTTGACGTTGTCGATCTCGAAATCTCCCGCTGTACCGCTCACCGAGACCTCGCGCCCGTTGACCGTGCAGAGGCGGAGGCGACTTCCAACCGGTACGCGCGCGGTCAGGTCGATCGTCACAAGGTAGCGGTTCCGAGCACGTCGGCCGCCGGCGCCGTCCCGGCCCTCCCCGCAGATGCCGTAGCGCGCGTCGCGCACCGTGACGCCGACCGTCGATGCATCGTCGGCAACGTCGAGCACGACCTCGCGCCGCGCCGCGGCCAGGTCGGTGTCCGTCTCCGCGCGGATCGTGGTCTGTGCCTCGAGTTGCACGTCACTGCCGGAGTAGCCGGTTACACGAATGGACCCGTTGATCGCGCGCAGATCGAGCGTGGGGACTCCGGGCCCGGAGAACCGGAGCGTGCGACTGATCGAGGTCGCGTCAGTGACCGGGAACCGCGGTTCGCCGGTGGCGTGCATGACCCCTCCACGGGTGCCGGACCCCAAGGCAAGCACCGCCAGACCGCAGGCGAACGTGACCGCGCGTGCAGACGTGACCCACATCACAGCACCTCCTCCAATTGTTGGAAACCCCATCCCGCACGCGTGCGGACGGTTTCGTCCAGCGCCGGGTCCAGAGACAACTGCCGCAGCATCGGGGCCGCCGCACGCTCGTCCAGCTCGACCACGAAGTCGATGACCGCCAACTGCACGAGCGGCGACGTCTGGCCCGTCAGGGCGTCGAGGGCGCCGAGTCGGACACGGTCCCGTTCGCCAAAGCGTCTGAGCGCGTCGATGGCGGCCACCCGAACGTTGACATTCGGGTCGTGCAGGAGCGTGTCGA
Organism: Acidobacteriota bacterium; assembly: GCA_005778315.1. Lineage (GTDB taxonomy): Bacteria > Acidobacteriota > Vicinamibacteria > Vicinamibacterales > UBA8438 > UBA8438. The sequence goes on along the minus strand of SXOW01000102.1, from coordinate 11,840 downwards.
GCAGCGCGGTGACCACTTCCTCTCCGGGCTGTTCGATCTGTACGCTCCACGTCACGCCCTTCAGCCGCCCGCTCGCCGATGGCTGCTCGAGCAACGCCAGCGTGACGAGCTGTTGTGTGGCATGCAGCTCCTGGCGCAGTTCGGCAAACTGCGGCGAGTCGCCCGAGACATCCCGTGCCGTGAATCGACCGAGCGAGATACCGAACACCACGAGGACGGCTGCCGCCGCCACCTGAACCCAGGACGGGGCGGTCGACGACGCACGCGCGTCAGCGTCATCCGCGGCCGGTGAGGCCACAGCGCGGCCGAGCCTGGGAGCCATGTGCAACCCCCTCTGGCTGACCAGCCCCCGTTCATAGCCCGCCCGCATCGCCGCGATCTGCGCGCGCATCCTGGCGGAGTCCGGCCGCTCGGCCGGCAGGGCGCCCAGCAGCTGCCAGGTGGCTTCGAGGCTCTGGAGTTCTTCCACGCACGTCGCACATTCGGCCAGGTGCCTCTCCAGCGTCTCGGTCGCGTCCGGGCTGCCCGTCCCGGCGAGGTAGTCGGCTAGTTGCCCGTCGATCTCTTCACATCCCATGAGTGCCTCTCATCCGGTAGTCGCAGGAAAATGTCGCGGAGCGCGCGAACGGCGCGATGCAGCCGCACCTTGACCGCGCCGATCGTAGTACCCAGGATCTCCGCGCTCTGCGCATGTGTCATGCCGCAGTACCGCGCGAGCACAATCAGCTCCCGCTCGTCGTCCGGCAGGAGCGCGAGCGCCCGCCTCAACCGGGCATGGTCACGGCTCCGTTCGAGCTGGAGGGCCGGACCCGCGCTCCGGTCAGGTCGGTCCAGGTGGTCGTCGGTGAGTGCCGTGACCCGTGACCGGGCCCGGAGGTGGTCGGCCCGGGCGTTTCGCGCAATCCGGAAGACCCAGGTATCGAAGCACCCGTCGTCTCGAAACGTGGCGCGATAGGTCAGAATCCGCAGGAACACGTCCTGGACCAGGTCGTCTGCCGCGCCCCGGTCGCCGGTCATGCGGCTGAGAAACTCGAACAGCGCGGCGTGGTGGCGCTCGAAGAGCGGTTCGAGCTGAGCCAGATCACCGTCCCGAACGGCCAGCATCAGGGATTCGTCTGTCACGTGCACATAGGGAATACTCCGGCGACGAGGAAAGGTTACAGAGCGTGAAGGTCCGGGCAGCGCCGCCTCGAGGGCCCGAGGGGAGGAGCAGCGCGAAGAAGACACGTCGCGCGGTCGTCATCACGACCTGGCGGCCTGAGTCCGGGGTTCGGCTACCGGCGTGGCGCCACCATCTTGGTGATCCGACCGACAGCGGTGTCGCCGGCGTACAGATTGTCGGACTTGTCCATGACCCAGTAACCAGCCTCGATGAACTGTCCGGGACCGATGCCCATGCCGTTGCCGATGGCGCCGAGCACCTTGCCGTTGCGGTCGATCTTGAGGAACTGGCCGTCCTGTCCGCTGGCCATCCACGGATTGCCGTGGGTATCGAAGTAGAGGGCACACGGCAGATTGCGCATCTGGATGGTCTTGAGGAACTGTCCGTCGCCGGTGTAGACGACGATGCGGTAGTCTTCGCGGTCACCGATCCAGACATCGCCGCTGGTCGGGTCCACCGCCAGCCCGTGGGCCGAGTTGAATTTGCCCGGCCCCGCGTCGTTCCCGAACCACTGGTTGATGTAGGTGCCGTCGCTGTCCAGGTGCAGGATGCGCGACGCGCCGATGGTGTTGGTCGCCTCGTCCGCATCAGTGTCGTTGGGGCTCTCGTTCCCGTGCCCCTGGGCGATGTAGACGCCGCCCTCCGGGCTGAAGGCGACCATCACCGGCTGCCAGAGCAGGCGCTGTCCTGTCGCCTCGTCCCAGTCGCCCCGGCGTCCCGGCACGCCGATGGTCAGCAGCAGCGCGCCGTCCGGGCTGAGCTTCATCACGGTCGATCCGTTGGTGGCGGTGATCCAGACGTTGTCCTCGGCATCGACCGCCATGCCGTGCGCCTTGTCCTGGTAGCCGATGACCTCCGGCGCAACCTCCAGTAGCCGGCGACCGTCGGGAGCAAATTTGAAGAGCTGCGGCTTGCCGACCTCGGCACGCTGGAACACCCAGAGGTTGTCATGGGAGTCGAGGGCCACCGAGGGAACGCCGCCGAGCCCCGGCGGAAGCAGGTCGAGGTAGGTGACGGTGTACCCCATCGTCTGCGCCCACTGGACACGCTGCAGATCGCCGCGGCGGCGACCGCCCGCCCGGCCGCAGACCGGCGAGTGCCGACAGGCCGGGGTGCCCGGAGCGGAGGTGCGGTAGTCGCCCGCTTCATCCTGGGACACGACCGTGACATTGCCCTCGGCATCGACGCGGGTTCGGCCGCCGGGGTCCGGAAACGACCCCTGCAGGAACCAGGCGGGCGACCCGTCGACGGCCGGTCCAGCACTCGGCGGCCCGGTTTGCGACAACCCCGGCAGCGCCGCGAGCGCCAGCCCGAGCCCCAGGGCGGCAACGCCCGCGAAAGCACGTCTCTTCATCTCACCCCAGCAGGCCGCACTCAGTCCACGATCGCCTGCATCAACGCGTTCTCCACGTCGCGCGACACCTGGAAGACGGGCGTCTGGATCATCACCACGCCGACGATCTCCTCAGCCGGATCCACCCAGAAATGCGTGCCGTAGGCGCCGTCCCACCCAAAGCTTCCGGGACCCACGCGGTAGCCGGCCGCTGCCGGGTCGGTCACCACCTGGACACTCAGCCCGAAGCCGACCCCGGGACTGACCTGGCCGAAGCCGAACTCCTCGACGAAGGTCGACGACATCAGCTCGACGGTCCTCGGGCTGAGCAGCCGGACGCCGCTCAGCTCCCCTCCGTTGAGCAGCATCTGACCGAACTGCAGGTAGTCGGTGGCGGTGCTCATGAGCCCCCCGCCTCCGGAAAAGTAGGTCCGGCTGGTAGCGCCGACCTGGTTCTGGGAGCGGGTCAGCCCCGCCGGCGTCCGCTGATAAACGGTGACCACCCGCGAGCCGTGGGTCTCCGGCGCCCAGAAGAAGGTGTCCGTCATCCCGAGCGGTGCGAAGATCCGTTCGCGGAGAAACTGGTCGGCCGGCTGTCCCGATGCGATCTCCACGATCCGCAGCAGGACGTCGAACCCCCTCGACGGGCTGTAGGCCCAGCGGTCTCCCGGCTGGAATTCGAGCGGGGCTTCGCCAAGCCTCGGAATCAGGTCGGCGAGCGTATCGGTCGGCTCCTGGCGCCCGACCCGTCCCGCCTCGCGGCTGCTGATGGGCCCGCTTGCCAGCCCCGACGTGTGCGTGAGCAGATCCTGTACGGTGATCGGGCGGTTGGCCGGAATCGTATAGAACGGCGGCGGTTCGTCTCCGCCCCCACGGTCGCCGGAGGGTGGCGCCGGCACCGCGACGTCGAGATCCGCAAGCTCCGGAATGAACCGCGCGACCGGGTCACCGAGCCGGACCCTGCCCTCCTCCACCAGGATGAGGACGGCGACCCCGACCACCGGCTTCGTCATCGACATGATCTTGAAGATGGCGTCTGCCCTCATCGCCTGGCCCGACTCGAGGTCCATCGACCCGTGCGCCTCCAGATGGGCCAGCCGCCCGCGTCGAACCACCGCGGTGACCGCGCCGGTGATGTTCCCGTCGTCGATGTGGCGCTGGACCGCGTCGTGAATGCGCCCCAGCCGCGCGCTGGATAGACCGACGGCCTCGGGGGCCGCCTTCTCGATCGAGGCGACCGCAGGCACCGTGATCAGCGCCAGCAGCAGCAACGCGGCACCCGACGTCGTCCGGTGATTACCTGCTCGCATGGGAGTCTCCTTGTTGACGTGTGGGTCCCATCTTACGCGGAGTCGGACCGATTCCCGCGGGTGCGCTCGGGCTCGTCCAGGTGCCGCGGCCGCTGCCGCTCGTGTTCGACGTAATCGAGACGGCGGTCGACGACGGCTGCGACAACGTCATCCTCACCAACGTCGACATCTGCCCGGTGCCCCACTTCTACCGTGCCGTGGCCCGGCTTCTCGACCTCGGCTTCGACGCCCTGGTCATCAACCGCCGGACGCTGGCCGAAGGGGCCGCGGATCCGTCGTTGCTGCCGCGGTGGTGCGCTGACCCCGGACGAATCCATGAAGGGTACGACTGCCACGGCTGCGCAGATGCTGATCCTCACCGACGTACATCTAACCTGCCACATCGGCGACGACAAGACCTGGACGCGGCCTGCGCTGCGGGTCTACATCGACCACAACTGGCAGGAGGCGATCGCGGTGCTGCGGCGACTGGCCGCCGTCGCTCCCGATCGCTTCAGCGATTTCTGTGCCGCCCTGCCCGATCGCGTGCGGGTGGAACGGGATGCCGCAGCAGGCGTGCGGCTGTCACGGGCTCCAGGATCGGAGGCCGCCTTTCCGCGGCTCGATCCCTGACCGGCCCCGCATCGGGGCGTCACGGCTCCGCCGGGCACGCGTCGACCGCGGCCTCGCGCAAGGCGGCGGAAATGAAAATCGCGTCGCTCCGTCGTAGTGCGGCACGAAGAACGTCTCGGTGAAGATGGCGTCGACCCGCGACACCAGGTGTCGTCTGGGATGATCCACGGCTCCTTCTTGTTGTGCCGCCCTCGGCGGATATCTCGGCTGGCGCGAGGCCGCAGCCGGCGCGATCGGCGGCTTGATGAGCGGCATGCCGTGGCGTGGTCGATGGCGTATCTGCCAAGCTTGAACGTGTTGCCAAAAAAAGTAGTAGCCACCTGCTCGCCGGTATAATCGCCGCTCGTTTGCATGCGAAATGGAGCGCGGGCTTGCCCGCAACATCGCCCTTGATCCGCTCGACACGCTCCCCGACGGACTGCACCTCCGGCTGTGCGGCGCCGGCGGGCCGTTGCCGGACCTGCAGCGCTCAGGACCCTGCGTCGCGGCAATCGCCGGCCGCACCGTGGTCGTGGTCGACGCGGGCACTGGCGGGGCAGCAACCTGCAGCGGCTGGGCTTCTCGCGGGGCCAGGTCGAGGCGGTGTTTCTCACGCACTTCCACTCCGACCACATCGACGGCCTCGGCGAGATGGCGCTGTTGCGGTGGACCGGCGGTGCGCACGCCGCTCCGTTGCCCGTGCATGGGCCTGACGGCGTCGGCGAGGTGGTTGCGGGATTCAACCGCGCTTATGAGCAGGACGCGGTGTATCGCACCGCGCATCCCGGGGCCGCGGTGGCGCCGCCGTCGGGCGCCGGCCGGGCCGCGAACGCGTTCGCGGTGCCCGCGGACGGTACGGCGCCGGTCGTGTGGGAGTCGAAGGGACTGCGCGTAACCGCCTTCGCCGTGGACCACGGGCCCGTGCGCCCGGCCGTCGGCTATCGCTTCGAGTACGGTGGGCGGGCGGTGGTCGTGAGCGGGGATACCAGCAAGTCGGCGAACCTGACCGCTCAGGCCAAGGGCGTTGACCTGCTCGTGCACGAGGCGTTGTCCACCGTGTTAGTGAAGCGCCTGAACGAGGCCGCGGCCGCCGCCGACCGGGCCAGCGTGGCCAAGATCCTTCGACACGCATCGCATCGCCGTGCGCTTCGAATATGCGTGGCATGATGGTTCGGGCCAGTGGTTCCGCTCGTACGGCAACGAGATGTGGGAATTCGACGACGCCTCACGATGACGCCCTTCTACGTGGCCGGCCTGTGGCGGTATCCCGTGAAGACGCTCGCGGGGGAACGCCTGCCGCACGCGACACTCACCGCCGACGGCGTGCAGGGGGACCGCCTCGTGCAGGTGTATGGTCCTGAAGGCGTCCGGACATCGCGACGGCATTCTCGACTGCTTGGGCTGCGCGGTACGCTGGGACGCCTCGGCCAGCCGCTCATCAACGGGCTGCCCTGGGAGAGCCCCGAAGCGCTGGCCCTGGTGAAGGCGGCCGCGGGAGACGACGCCTGGGTTGACGCCTATGCCGGACCAGACCGCTTCGACGTGCTGCCGTTGCTCGTGGCCACCGACGGCGCGGTCGAAGCCTTTGGGCGGGATGTGCGGCGGCTGCGCCCGAACCTGCTGATCGGCGGAGTTGACGGTCTGGACGAATTCGACTGGCCCGGCGCGACGCTCGAGATCGGCGACGCGATCGTGCACCTGGATTCGCGGCGCGGTCGGTGTCCGATGACGACGGTCGATCCGGACACGCTCGCCCGCGACCCCGAGGTGTTGCGGGACATTGGCCGACGGTTTGGCGGGCGTCTAGCCTTGAACGCGGCCGTCGAGCGCGGGGGCACCATTCGCGTGGGCGATCCCGTAAGGCTTCTCCGAACGCACTAGCCCTGTGTGCCGGCCTCTCACGCCGGCGCGGTGCCCCTGTGGACGCCAGCGGCCGAAGAAGCGTATAAAGCAACCAGAGGAGCATCTGAGAGGTCAGCCATCTCAGAGGAGGTCGACCATGCGCGTATGTCTGGTGGCGGTCGGAATCGTCGTTGGCGCGGCGGCGCACAGCGTGTCGGCGCAGGAGCACCAGCATGCCCACGACGTGGGCACGGTAGCGTTCCCTGTGTCCTGCAACCCGGAAGCACAGACGCGAATGAACCAGGCGGTCGCCATGCTTCATTCGTACTGGTTCCCTGAGGCGCGGACGACGTTCACCTCGGTGGTCGAGGCCGATCCTGGCTGCGGCATCGCGTACTGGGGCGTCGCGATGACCCATTTCGGCAATCCGATGGCCGGCGGCAGCCCCGCCGACGGACAGGCGGCTGGCTGGGACGCAGCCCAGAAGGCGGCGAGCATCGGGGGCCAGGCTCCACGTGACCGCGCGTACATCGATGCCGCCGTGGCGCTGTTTCAGGACCACATGACCCTGAACAACCGCCAACGGATGGTGAAGTACGAAGCGGCGATGCAGGCCATCGTCGATACGTTTCCCGACGATACGGAGGCTCAGATCTTTCACGCGATGTTTCGCGTCGCGAACGCGCCGCCCACCGACCTGACCTTCGCGCGACAGAAGGAGGCGGCCCAGGTGCTCACGCGGCTCTACCGCGAGCAGCCGGACCACCCGGGCCTGGCCCACTACATCATCCACGCGTTCGATTCTCCCCCACTCGCGCGACTGGCCCTCGATGCCGCGCGGCAATACGCCGCGATCGCGCCCACGGCCCCGCATGCGCTGCACATGCCCTCGCACATCTTCACCCGGCTGGGCTACTGGGACGAGTCGATCAGGACGAACCGCCGCTCGGCCGACCTCGAGCCGGCGCCCGGCGGCAAGTCGCATCCGCTTGATTACATGGTGTACGCCTACCTGCAGCAGGGTCGGGACGATGCAGCACTGGCCGCCCTCGAAGAGATCGGCGGCAACACGAGGGGCGAGTACATCGCCGGAGCACTCGGTTCGTACAATGCCCTGGCCATGCCGGCTCGATTCGCGCTCGAGCGCGATGACTGGACGGGGGCGTCCTCGCTCGAGGTGACGTCCGCACCGCCGGTCGCCGAAGCGGCTGCCGTGACATCGTTCGCGAAAGGTCTGGGCGCCGCGCGCTCTGGCGATATCGCTCTTGCGAAGCGGGAGATCGCGACGCTGGAGCAGATCGTCGCCGGTCTGACGGCACGGGAGGACCCATACTGGCCCGTCGTGGTCGACGCGCAGCGCTTGGCCGTGTCGGCGTGGGTCGCGCACGCCGAGGGGCAAGCCACCGAGGCGCTTCGCCTTGCTCGCGAGGCCGCGGACACAGAGGAGCGAGTCGAGAAGCACCCCGTCACCCCTGGTCCGCTGATTCCTGCGCGGGAGCTGCTCGGCGACCTGCTCATGGTGCACAACCAGCCGGCCGACGCGCTCGTCGCGTACGAGGCGACGCTGACCCATGAACCCAATCGCCTGCGGACCATTGTGGGAGCGGCACGTGCAGCCAGGGCCGCTGGCAGGAACGACGTCGCGGCGAAACACTACGCGAGCGTGCTTGAGATCATGGATCCGCAGGCGACGCGACCCGAGCTCCAAGAGGCGAAGGCGTTTGTGTCACGGCCATAAGCCCGACGGCACCCGTGGCGCGATTCAGTCTGGACGCAAGGTCGTCAGCGGATCGACGCGCGTGGCGCGTCGCGCGGGCAGATAGGCCGCGAGGAGCGCCGCTACGCCGAGCAGGAGCGTCGCCCCGACAAAGGAGATCGGATCGGTTGCTTCGATCCCGAACAACAGACCCGTGAGGACGCGGGTGGCCAGAAGCGCGACGGCCAGCCCGATCCCACTGCCAAGCACCACCAGACGCGCTCCGCTGGTGGCGAGCAGCCGCACGACGGTCGGCCCGTCGGCCCCGAGCGCCATCCGCACGCCGATCTCGTGCGTGCGCTGCTGCGCCGCGTAGGCCACCACTCCGTAGACGCCGACCGTCGCCAACAACAACGCGACGATGCCGAAGATCCCGAGCAGCATGGCGCCCAGTCGCTCGCCGAAGACGGCGCTTGCCAGCTGATGCTCGAGACTGCGTTCCGCGTAGACAGGCAGCGCAGGGTCGAGCTCGAGGAGTTCGGCTCGCACGGCCGGGAGCATCGCCAAGGGGTTGCCCCCGACTCGAGCCAGCAGTGTCACCTGCGGCGTGTAGCGCAGGCCCATCGGCACGTAGAGGTAGGGCAGTCCGTCTTCACGCATGCTGCGATACTTGCCGTCCTGGACGACGCCGACCACGCGCCAGGCGGCGGGCCGACCACCGAACTTGATACCGCGGTCGATCGGGTTCTGTCCCGGCCAGTAACGGCGCGCGAAGGTCTCGTTGACGACCACCTCCCCGGCCGGACTGTCAACGCCCGGATCACTGAACCCGCGTCCCTGGACCACACGCATCCCCAACACCCGAAAGTAGCCGGCACTCACGACGTTGAAATTGAGCTCCATGTCTTCCTGGGGTTGCGGCGTGTACCCGTCTACCGCCACGTTGGCACGCGAGCCCGCCGGGTTCACCGGCACGACGGCCGCCACGCTGGCCGCGTCGACGCCGGGGAGGCTGCCGACACGTTCGAGCAGCTCGGCGTACAAGCGGCGCCCGCGCCCCTCGTCATAGCCCTGCAACGAGAGGTCGAGGTCGGCCAGCAGCACCCCGGCGCTGTTGAACCCGGGGTCCGTGGCCAACGCCATCTGCAGGCTGCGGACGAACAGTCCCGCACCGATGAGCAGTACAAGCGACAGCGCCACTTGCACGACCACCAGCGCGCCGCGGAGGCGGGATCGCGGGACCCCTCCTCTGGCCCGGTGCCTGAGCGACACGGTCACGTGGGGGCGGGTGATGTGCAGCGCGGGAGCCAACCCCAACAGCAACCCGGTCGCGAGCGATGAGACCGCGGTGAAGGTCAGCACGCGCCAGTCGACGGTGAAGGGCGGCAGCTCCAGCCCGAGCGTGACCAGCTCCTGCGGCACCATGGCCGGGACCAGCCGCGTCGCCCAGGCCCCGGTCACCACGCCGGCCGCGCCGCCGAGCGACGCCAGCAGCGCGGTCTCGGTGAGCAGCTGCCGGAGGACCCGGCCCCGGCTGGCCCCGAGCGCCCGCCGCACCGCCATCTCACGGTGGCGCGCGGTCGCACGCGCCAGCAGCAGGTTCGCGACGTTGGCGCAGGCGATGAGCAGCACCAGCCCGACGATCGTCATCAGCAGCAGGGCCGCCCTCGACAGCAGCTCCGCATCGACTGGACCGAACGCGATCGCGCTGGCCGGGAGCATCGAGACCGGCCGCGCGCGATCGGGGTGCTGCAGGGTGCCGCGGTTCGTGGCGGGATAGGCGTGCGCGAGCTGTTCGGCCAGGGCCGTGACTTCCGCCTGCGCGCTGGTGAGCGTGGCGCCTGGCGCGAGGCGTCCTACCATGGAGAGCCAGCGTGTACCACGTTGCTGGAAGTCGTCACGGCCCGCGCGTCTCGGCACGGCCTGCTCGAGCATGGACATCGGCACCCAGAGCGCCGGGGCGTTGATGCGCTCCACGCCACGGAAGCCCTCCGGCGCGACGCCGATGACGGTGAACGTGGACCCGTTGAGGACGACCTCCTGGCCGATGGCCTCCGCGGTGGCGTTGAAGCTGCGCCGCCACAGCGCGTGGCTGAGCACGACGAGCGGGGCGCTGCCCAGCGCCGTGTCGTCGCCCACGGGAAAGAACCGGCCGAGCGCGGGCCGTATGCCGAGGGCCTCGAAGAAGTTGCGCGTGACGACCGCACCCTGGAGCCGCTCGGCCTCGCCACCGGTGCCGAGGCTCATCGGAACGAACGTCGAGTAGGCCGCCAGGTCTACGAACGCGGTCGCCCGGGTGCGATAGTCCACGAAATCGGGGTACGAAGATCCCCCATAGAGCCCACCGCTGTAGTCGGCGGTGTACACCCTGACGACGCGGTCCGGGTCGGGCACCGGCAACTCACGGAAGAGGACGGCGTCGACGATCGTGAAGACGGCCGCGTTGGCGCCGATCCCAAGTGCCAGGATCACGACGGCGGTGGCGGCGAACGTCGGCGCGCGCCGGAGGGTGCGCACCGCGTAGCCGAGGTCGGCCCAGAGGTCCTCCAGCGCCCGGGTCCCCCGGGCGTCTCGCACCTCGTCCTTGACGCGTTCGACGCTGCCAAAGCGCAGATGCGCGTGGCGTCGAGCCTCACGCGGCGCCAGGCCGGCTTCGATGTGCTTGGCCGTCTCCATCTCCAGATGGGAGCGGAGCTCCTCGTCCATCTCCCGGTCCTCGCGTGCGCGGAACAGCAGACTGCGCACCCGTTCCCACGCGGGTGTGAACACCCTCATACGACACCTCGTTCCCACTGCAGGATGCCGTTCACCGCTGCCGACGTGCGCGCCCAGTGCGCGCGTTCCGTCTCGAGGCGCGTCTGTCCGGCCGGGGTGATCGAGTAGTAGCGGGCGCGGCGATTGTTCTCCGTCTGACGCCACTCGGATCGCACCCATCCCTTCCGCTTCATCCGCTGGAGGGCTGGATAGAGCGTCCCCTGCTGGATCTCGAAAACATCCCCGGACATCGTCTCGATCCGTTGAGCCAACCCCCACCCGTGCATCGGTTCCAGGACCAGCGTGCGGAGGACCAGCATCTCCAGGGTGCCTTGCGGAAAGTCGTTACGTGGCGTCACCGGAACACGCTCCTTTTGATGTTCAAAAGGATTCTACGGATACTTCTTTTGATTGTCAAAAGAACGACGTGCGGGGCTCGCGCACCGCGGTGGCCGTCCTGTCCCTCGCCCTGGGTATCGGCGCCAACACCACGGTGTTCAGCCTCGTCAACGCCGTCATCCTGCGCGACGTGCCGATCCACCATCCCGCCGAGGTGGTCAACTTCTACATGCCCCCATCCAGGTCGACGGCGACGGCGGCGTCGACGTCCTGTTCGCCGAAGCGGTCCCCGGGGTCTACTTTCCGATGCTCGGCATCAAGGCGCACCTGGGACGCACGAACCTCCCCGACGACGACGTCTCGCCTGGTGGCCATCCAGTGGTGTTACTGGCCCACGGGTACTGGCAGGACCGCTACGACGGCGACCCGGCCGCCGTCGGGCAGACGGTGCGCCTCGGCGGGCGCGGATACGAGATCATCGGTGTTGCGGCGTCGGACTATGCCGGGAGCGCGCGGGGCATCACGCCGGCCTTCTATGCGCCGATGATGATGGTCGAGGAACTCCTCGGCGAGACTGTCCTCAACCAGCGATTCAATCACTCGCTCTTCCCCAAGGCGCGGCTGCGGCCCGGGGTCACGCTGCCTCCGGCGGAGGCCGCGCTGGCCGCCGTCGCGGCCGACCTGACCGCGACCAGGCCTTCCGGCTGGGACCGCACCAACGCGTTCGCGCTGCTTCCGTCGAGCGACGTATTGGTGTTTCCTGCGATCGATCGGTTCGTGCGGGGGGTGGCCGGGCTTCTGGTGGTGGTGGTG
>SXOW01000101.1 GCA_005778315.1 Acidobacteriota bacterium | reverse complement strand
GGCGGAAGAGATGTCCATCAGGGCGCCCACCGCGATCAGCAGCACGTTGAGCGCGAGCAGGAACACGAGCGGCGAGTCGATATGTGCCTGCACCCACTCCAGGGCCTGCATCGGAACCTGAGCCAGAATCAAATAGTTCGTGAATCCCAGCGCAACACTCAGAATGATCATGAATCCGCCAACCAGCGTGGCGCACTCGATGAAGATCCTCGGGAGGTCGCCGCGGACCGACAGGCCGCGATGAATGACGCATTCAACGAGCAGCGCGTACAGGACCGTGATCGCCGCCGCTTCGACCAGGGTGGTGTAGCCGCCAGCGATGCCACCCAGCACCACCACCGGCAGCAGCAGTTCCCACTTGGCCTCCCACATCGCGGTGCCCGCGTCGCGGGCCACAAACGGACTCCTCGCCACGCCGCGGCGCCAGCCTTGGTAGGCGCCCCAGCCCGCCACGACCAACACCAGCAGGAGGCCCGGAACGAGACCCGCCACAAACAGCTGGGCGTACTCAACACCAGCGTAGAAGCCATACAGAAACACCGGCAGACTGGGAAACCAGAGCAACCCGATCGACCCGGAGACCGTGACCAGACCAAGAGAGGTGCGTTGGGGATATCCGGCCCCGAGGAGCACCGGCAGCAACAATCCGCCCATCGAGAGAATCGTGATGCCAGACGCACCGGTCAGCGGGGTGAAGAAGGCAAGCACCAGGGTCACCACGATCGCCAGCCCACCGGGCATCCAGCCTACGCACGCCGTGAACAGCCGGGTCAGCCGATGGCTCGCGCTGCCCCCCGCCAGCACATAGCCGGCCAGCGCGAACAGCGGAATGGCCGGCAGCATCGGCGAGGCGGTCAGTCGGTAGGTTTCGCTGGGGACGGCGTTGACCGGCGTGAAATCGTTCCAGAACAGCACGAGCGCCGCGCCGGCAATGGCGGCGAAGACGGGCATCCCGAAGGCGGTGGCCACGACGATCACCAGCACCGCTGGCAACGCCCCGATGTTCTCGAACCAGGGCGCCGAGGTGAACAGCAGGGGAATCAGCAGCCCGAGCGACGCGATCAGGCGTCCCCGCCAACCAGAGGCGGCATGCCAGATCAAACGTCCGGTGACGGCGGCAAAGCCGGGTGGCAGAATCCCGAGCGCCACCCACAGCGGAATACCCCAGGCGACGGTTTCGCCAAAGTCACGCATGCTCCGGACGAAGTCGAGACTGGCGTAGACGAGGGTGACGCCAACCGCCGCGGCCACGGCGGAGGTGAGGACTTTGACCGAGTCCTGGATTCGGATCGGCAGGAATCGCCGGGTGGAGAGGGCGAGCAGCCGCTCGGAGCGGGCCGCCAGGGCGGCACCGAGCAGGGTGATCCAGAGCGTGAGGTTCTGTACGACGACGATGGAACCGGAAATGCCACGCCCGACGACGACCCGCCCCACGATCTCGACCAGCGGAAGCGCCACCATCACCGCCAAGACGGCTATTGCGGCGCCGTTTTCCAACTTGACGTGGAGCGCCGGTCGCGTGGACGGCTCCATCAGGCTCTACCGCCGTGCGCGGTACTCGTCGCGGAGTCGCACGACTTCGTCGAAAATGTCGGCGGGACAATACTCACCGCGCAGGTTCGGATAGATCGCTTCAACTTCCTGGCGCCACGCCGCCAGTGTCGCCGCGTCCGCCGTGTTGACGGTCAGTCCGCGCATGGCCATCTCGGCGATCATGTCCTCGCCCAATTGCCGGATCGGTTCCCGCAGTTGCATCCCCGCCTCCCGCGCCGCGTCGAGCATCCCCTCTAGATGTTCGGGTGGGAGCCGATCCCAGACCTTCGCGCTGATGACCGTACCGCCCACGAGTGGGGTCAGTTTCAGGTCGAGCATGTGCGGGACCAGCTTGTGTAGCCCCTGCAGCTGCGCGAAGAGCGGCACACTCGGGACGGCGTCGATCATCCCGGTCTGGAGCGAGGTCACCAGATCCACCATCGACAATGGCACGACCTGGAACCGCAGGCGCTTGTACAGGCTCTCCATTTCCGGGTCGCCTGACGAGGTGAACAGCTTCACCCGCCTCAAGTCGTCCGGCGTGCGCAGCGCATCCTTGCTGAAAACCCGCACCCACCCCCCGTCGGCCCAGTTGAGCACCTTGAAACCCTGAGCCTCGATGCGCTGTTCGAGCGGGGGGGCGAGCCGGTCGCGGACGTAGTCCAGCTCGGCATACGAGTCCAGCAGCAACGGTACCTGCAGGCAGGCCACGCCGCTGTCGATCCGTGACAAACCCACCGACGACAGGGCCACGCCATCCAGCTGACCCAGCAGGACTTTGCGCACCATCTCGACCTCGTCGCCCAGCGCTCCGCCCGGATACACGACGACCCGGACCGTGCCGCCAGACAGGCGACCCCACTGCTGGCCCATCGAGCTCAGGGTCTCGTCCCAGAGCGACCCCTTCGGCACGATCGTGCCCAACTTGACAGGGGCAGCGCGGCGCTGGGCATGCGTCAGGGTGGATGCAGCCAGCAGCACGCACGGAAGGGCCAGGAGCACGCCGGTCAACCGCAACCTGTCCATCGGAGTTCTCAAGGGGCTGGCTCCAGTGTGAGGATCAACTCGTCAATGCGCCCGCTCAACCAGGTCGCCCGCCGGTGCGCCAGTAGGTTCACCAGGCGATTGTCCGGCGTGGTATCCGGATCGATGGCCAGCGCCTTCTCCATCATGTCGCGGAATTCCACGGCGTTCTGCGTGGGAACAGACACCGCCTCGGCGTAGGCGACATGTAGGCCGGCGCTGCGGCCAGCCGAGAGCTCGAGCGCCCGGTCGTAGTGACGCCGGATCTGATCATAGTCGGCCTCACCCGGCACGGCGCCGGCAAAGACCACCTGAAACTCATGAAGCGCGCCGTCATTCCATGTTTCGTCCAGCTCGATGGCCCTTTGGAGCACCGCCTCGACCTCCGGCAGACGGGCGAGCATGTCGGCCGACCCCGGCGACACTGAAATGGCCAGCCCCAGCGCCGCCGCGGTCCAGTACAGCAACGGGAGGTCGCGCTCTTCATGACCGGGGACGATCATCAGCACCGCCGCTTCGGGACCGCTCGCCAACCCGTGGGCGAACCCCTCGTAGGACAGTTCGATGCCGCGCAGACAGTAGCCGAGGGCGCGCTCATACAGCCTCCGAGCCCGTGCGCGCATCACTCGGCCCACCTCGATGTCGTCTTGCATCGCAACCTCGGCCGGATAGTCGACGTACGCGTAGGAATAGAGGACGAATCCCCGACAAGCTGTCTGCAACAGGCCTTCGTGGTTCGGCGACTCACCCAGCAGACTCTCGGTGAATTTGAGCCCGAACGGTAACGCCGCTTCGACCAGTTCGAGATCTTCATCCGTCTCGTAGACCGAATCGCCCGACGCGAGCGCGTCGCCGACCATGTTCACGGCGTAGGTCCTGAGGGAGCAACCCGCCGTGGCCGGCGCCAGGAGTGCGAGAACCAGCACCCACACTGGCGGTCGCCGTCGCGGGCCACGCGGAGGCCTCGCTGCGCGCGCAAGGGGCCGGTCGAATCCCGCCGTCCACTGGGTGTGCGGACTGATCACGCCGCTAACGGACGCAACGAGCGTGCCACCCCCAATATGTCCGAAATGCGGCGGCCGGGAGCGAGGATGACGGACGTGTGCGAGCTGCTGATCGTGGCGGTGCGAAATATCGCGCAGCCGGACGGCCGCGGGCCGCGAATATTCACGCCACCCTGTGGAATATAGCTCAATGGGTGGAACATCCGCACATCCAGGCATGTAGTAGATAGGGGATTCCCTGACCCGCGAATCAGGCCCCTGCCGTAGTGCCTGATCGGTGACTGCCCCACACTCGATGCTTCGAGTGCCGCCGAGGGAGCGGCCCGAGGAAAAAGACGGAATGGGCGACACGACGAAGACCGCGCCGGCTGCGGAGCGGCCGAGGGTCCCCGGACCTCAGGCCGGCGACGTGCTCCTGACGCAGGAAGGACGGCACCGTTTTCACCCTCAGCGTCGTGCCGGGACAGCCGCAACTCGCACACCGCACAAGCGAGCGCCTGGAAGGCGTGGCGCTGCGATTTGCCGAGTCCCGCCGCGTTGATTGCTGGACCACCGAGGGGCAGTCCGTCACCAGCCTGGCACGGTATCGTGACGTCGACCCGCGTCGCCCCACGAGACGCTGGAGGCAGTGACCGGGGAGTTGACGACGTTCATGGCGAGCGTCGACACGACCGGGCTCACGGTGAACCGGCACGCGCGCTCAGGAAGTCCGGTCTGGAGCATCCTGCACGAGGCGAAAGAGCTGAGTAGCGACCTCATCGTGCTGGGCACCCATGGGCGCAGCGGTTTCGACACATGGATTTTGCCGCTCGCCAAGGAAGCCGATGCCGAGCACCTGGAGCATATCCTCGCCACGGGCAAGCCCCACGCCGAGATTCTCCGTGTCGCGCGCGAGCGAGACGTCCACCTCATTGCCATGGGCGTGCACGGCCGCAACCCGATCGACCTGATGTTCTTCGGCTCCACCACCCATCACGTGATCCGAGGCGCGACCTGCCCCGTGTTGACGTTCAAGGAATGAAGGTGGAGCCATACGACGCACTACTACGAACACGGATCTCGCTGGCCGGGTTTCAGTCTGCACTCCAGTTCGTCGAGGAAACCGACCTGTCCCTTCAGTATCTTCTGCCGCGCGCCGTCGAGGCGGAACCACGCGGCCCGGTCGACTTCAGGGAAGGTCGCCTGCCGGCCCGAATGGGGCGGCCATTCCATCGAGAACGTGTTGCTCTTGAGCCGTGCGGGGTCGAAGTCGGATCTCACGGCCCACGCGTAGACGAGTTTTCCCCCCGGTTGACGTCGGGGCTGAAGCGGGATCAAGTCGCCCGTGACGCTTTCACCCGTCTCTTCCCGGAATTCACGCATGGCGGCGAGCAACGCGTCTTCCTCGTCTGAGAACTCGCCTTTTGGAATCGACCACGCGCCCTGGTCCTTCTTCGCCCAGAAGGGTCCACCGGGATGCGCCAAGAGCACTTCCACGGCGCCATCCGTGTGACGAAAGAGCAGCAAGCCCGCGCTTCTTCTGGACATCCTCGCGTAGAAGGCTCAGCCCTTGACGCAGATCATCGGGATCAGTCTGGCGACCTTTCGGGACAGGCCGGCCCCGTCCGCGGCGTCGACAACCGCCCCGACGTCCTTGTAGGCCCCCGGCGCTTCTTCGGCCAGACCACGCAACGACCGGGCCCGGACTCGCACGCCTCCCCGGCTGAGCTCCTCACGTATCCGACGTCCATCCCAGCGACGGAGCGCGGCATGCCGGCTCATGGCCCGCCCGGCGCCATGGCACGACGAGCTGAGACTCTGGCTCTCGCCGGCCGCAGTGCCCGCCAGCACGTACGAGGCAGTGCCCATGGTGCCGCCGACGAGTACCGGCTGCCCGACTGCCCGCAGCTCGGGCGGCAGGTCAGGATGGCCCGGACCAAAGGCCCGAGTCGCGCCCTTGCGGTGGACGTACAGCGTGCGGCGCTCGCCATCCACCACGTGGTCCTCGACCTTACACGTGTTGTGCGATACATCGTAGAAGAGTGACAACTGCGCGGCGGGCAACACCTGGTCGAACGACTGGCGGACGAGATGGGTGATGATCTGCCGGTTGGCGAGCGCACAGTTGACACCGGCGCGCATCGCTCCGAGATACCGCTGACCGAGCTCGGACTGGATCGGTGCGCACGCGAGCTCCCGATCGGGCAACTCGATCCCGTGCCGGGCGGCAGTCACCGCCATGTGTTTCAGGAACTCCGTGCCGATTTGATGCCCGAGCCCGCGCGACCCGCAGTGGATGCTCACCACGACGTCACCCAACCGCAGACCGAACGCGGCCGCCGCCGGCTCGTCGTAGACCGTTTCGACCCGCTGCACCTCGAGATAGTGATTGCCCGAGCCGAGCGTGCCCATCTCGTCCTCCTGGCGCCGCTTCGCCAGGGCCGAGACCTCATCCGGTGCAGCCGCCGGGATGCACCCCTGTTCTTCGGTCCTGGCGAGGTCTTCCGCCACGCCGTATCCCTGCTCCACCGCCCACTGCGCTCCCCCCTTGAGCATGGCGTTCATCTGTTTGGCGCTGAGGTGAATACCGCCGCGGCTTCCGACTCCGGCCGGTACTCGCCGCGCCAGCTCGGTGGCCAGCTCGTCCGGCACGCGGGTGACCTGCTCCACCGCGAGTCCGGTCAACAGGGTTCGCACGCCACACGAGATATCGAATCCGACCCCGCCTCCGGAAACCACGCCGTCCGGACGAAAAGCGGCCACACCCCCTATCGGGAATCCATAGCCCCAGTGGGCGTCGGGCATCGCGTAGGAGGCACCTTCGATACCGGGCAGCGTCGCCACATTGACCACTTGCTGGTAGACCTTGTGGTCCATGTCGCGAACCAGTGGCTCGCTGGCGTAGATGACGCCGGGCACCCGCATCGAACCGGTGGGCGGGACGACCCATTTGAATTCCGACGCACGCTCGAGCAGAGCCAGGTCCATGGTTCAGTCTCCACTGGTGAGCTGCCCTCGCTAGACATCGACGACGCAGCCCGCGCGCCAGTCGCCGTCTTGGTCGATGGCGACCTTCAGCTCGGTGTACGTCGCGCCCTTGATCTCGACGGCCGGGTGGTGGCGCCGGAGGTCCACTCGTTCGCCCCATGCCCGACCGGTCAATCGGTTGTCATCGAGATGCACTTCGAACTGCCCAAAGACCATACGACGGGTGGCCATCTCGTACACCAGCGCGTTCAACCAGTCGACGAACAGTAGTTCCAGGTCTGGCGCCTCACACTCGACGGCTACCGCCTCGAGCGACCGCACCGTTTCCAGATCAACCATGACCGCAGTCAGCGCGAGTCCGGCCTGCTCAAAGGCCTCCTCCCGCGACGCTCCGACTCCGACAATCCCGACGTCGGCATCATGCGGGACGTGCTCCCAGTGCTTGGACATCGACGGCGGCTCCCGGCAACGGTGAGTATGCAAGTCCGGGGCCTCTCCGCCAAAAGCACAGCCGGCAGAAGCCTGGTGAACTGCGGACGGATTCTACGCGGAACTGGCGGGGCCCTCTGAATCGCGGCCGCCAAGCAGCATGTCGCCAAGCACGTGGTAGGAGGGCCCGCCTGTTTTCAGGCGGCTTTCGAACAGCAGGACCCGGTCCACACGCGATCTGGCGGACGGGACCGCCACCGTGGCCAGTGCCTCCATCAGCGAGGCGCGACGGATCGACACCCCTCGTCCCACGCGACCAATCGTCAGGTGCGGGTGGTAGACCTGGTCGCCTGCCTGGTAGCCCAACGGCGTCAGACGAGTCTGCACTTCTCGCCTGAGCGACGCCAGCGGGACCGCACCCTCCTCAACACCTATCCAAATCACACGTGGCTGCCCACGTGATGGAAACGTCTGGGACGGGCCGAACGACACCTGAAACGGAGAGTGGCTCAGGTCTTCGCAACGGATATCGACGACGACGCGCTGGAGGTGGCGCGGAAGGGTCGCTACCGGGACAGCGCAACCACAACCGTCTCGCCGGAGCGGCTGGCCCGGTTCTTCGCGCGTGTTGACGAGCACCGGTATCAAGTCAGCACCCAGCTGCGCGAAGCGATCGTGTTTGCGCCGCAGAACCTCCTCAGCGATGCGCCGTTCTCCAAACTGGACCTCATCAGTTGTCGGAACCTGCTCATCTACCTCTAGCCCGAGGTGCAGCACAAGGTCATCGAGCTGTGTCACTTCGCGCTCAACGAGGACGGGTATCTGGTTCTCGGGCCCTCGGAATCGGTCGGCCGGGCGGCGGATCTCTTCCAGCCGGTCTCCAAGAAGTACCGCGTGTATCGGCGGGTAGGCCCCACACGCCGTGACGTCGTGGACATCCCGATTGTGGCGCAGGCGACCCAGCGGCGGAAGGCTACGCAGACCCCAGTCCCCACCCGGTCGACGGTCCGGGCCACGGAGATCATGCACCACGCGCTGGTTCGCGAGTTCGCGCCGGCCTCGGTGCTCATCAACCGGCAGGGCGAGATGCTGTGCGTCGAGGGACCGCTGGACGACTATCTGGCGTTCCCGCCGGGAGAGGTGACCCGGGATCTTATCGCCGTGGTGCGCAAGGGCATCCGGACGAAGGTGCGGGCGGCCTGGCATCGCGCGAGCCGGTTGGGCGAGCCGGCGAGTTACATGGACGCGCGGGTAATGCGGGACGGCACCTACGTTCGCTGTGCGATCACGGTCCGACCGCTCGCCGAGCCCAAGGAGGCCGAGGGCTTGTTCCTCGTGACGTTCCGCGACCTCGAGCCGGACGGTGAGCCACCGACCGGGGCGGCGCTGCTTCCTCAATCGCTCGACGACTCCACCGCCGTGCAGCAGCTCGAACACGAGCTGACCACCACGCGGGAGGACCTCCAGACCACGATCGAAGAGCTGGAGAGCTCGAATGAGGAGCTGAAAGCCTCCAACGAGGACGTGATGTCGATGAACGAGGAGCT
>SXOW01000100.1 GCA_005778315.1 Acidobacteriota bacterium | reverse complement strand
GGGCGGCTCGATCTGACCCCGCCAGGCGACCACAAGGGCTCGCTGTCGGTGACGGTGCCGGGCGTTGTCTTCCGGGACATGCTCATCCTCGGCTTCTCGACAAGCGAGAGCGCCGAAGCGTTCCCGGGGGCGATCTGTGCGTTCAGCGCTCTCGACGGCTCCCTGGTCTGGCAGTTCGACACCATCCCGGCCCCCGGTACCGCCGGGGCTGAGACCTGGGCCGAGGGCTCGCTGGCGCATGCGGGCGGCGCCAACGTCTGGACCGGCATGGCGCTCGATGCGGAGCGGGCGCTGCTGTTCGCGCCGACAGGCTCGGCGACGCCAGATTTCTACGGCGGGAAACGGTTGGGCGACAACCTCTATGCGCCCGGGGTGTACAGCGTCGACGGCAAACAGTACGTCGTCATCGCCGCCGGGGGCGGTCGCCTGGGGCAGCCGTCAGGGTCGGAATACGTCGCGTTCAGCCTGCCTCGATGAGGCGTCTGCGTTTCCCGAACCTGGGACAGGCGGTCCGGACCAGACCGACGGGGCGTAATCGATGGATCCGGTTCTTTGGCTGGCCGCCGCCGGTATCGTGACGCTCGGCGGCGTCGGGCATCTCGTGTGGTGACCGTAGCGGCGATGCCTTCACGGGCGCGCCTGTGATCCAGCTGAGGAGGGGACCTTGCTGCCGCGACGTGGGTCGCGCAATGTTGGCCGACGGTTGAGATTGGGCCATAATGGCCGCGCTTCGCGTGTTTGCGGATTGGAGAGTGCAGATGTCTCGTCCATCTCTCGTCTCGGTCGGGTGGGCCCTGGGGCTGGGCCTGGGCGCGGTGGCCTCCCCGAGCGTAGCCGCCGGTCAAGGCGCTGGCGCTGCCGGCGCCTATACCGCCCCTCGAACGCCCGACGGGCAGCCGGATCTGCAGGGGTTCTGGTCGAATCAGACCTATATCAGCTTGGAGCGTCCCGACGGTGTGACGTCGGAGTACTACACGGCCGAGGAGCTGGCCGCGATCGTGAGCGGCGCGGCCACGCAGGAGAGCGCCCAGACCGACCCGGGCACGATTCCAGACGTGCACTACGACTTTACGCAATTCGGGCTGGACCGGAGCCAGGCGGCCCGAGCCGACAACCTGCGCACGTCGTTGATTGTGGATCCTCCCAGTGGCCGGCTGCCGCCGGTCAACGCGGCTGGCCGCCGCCGGGCTGCTGAGCGGGAGGCCGCCCAGGAGCGGCTCGGCGGACGTTGGGACTCGGCCGAGGCGAATCAGCTCGATGACCGCTGCCTCATGATGGCCGCCGCGGGTCCCCCGATGATGAACACCGGCTACAACAGCAACTTCCAGATCGTGCAGAGCCCGGACTCCGTGATGATTCTGGCCGAGATGATCCATGACGCGCGGGTCGTGCCGTTGGACGGCGCCGCCCGACGGCGGCCGGCGGCTGGATTTGCTCAGTGGATCGGTCTGTCGCGGGGGTGGTGGGAAGGTGAGACCCTCATGGTCGAGACCTCCAACTTCAACGCGAAGAACCCGTTTCGCGGTTCGAGCGAGCAGATGATCGTCACCGAGCGGTTCACGCGCGTCGCCGACGATCGGATCGATTACCGATTCACGGTGGACGACCCCGGCACCTGGGATCGGCCGTGGACGGCTGAGCAGCCGATGCAGCGGTCGCGGGGACCGTTGTTCGAGTTCGCCTGCCACGAGGGGAACTACGGGCTGTACAACACACTCGTTGGCGCGCGTCTGGAAGAAGCGGCGCAGCGCACCGCCGAGGCGGCCCAGCCGGGCGGGAGCCGGTGACACACCCTGTCGTGTCCCGCGCCGCATGGACCCCGACGGAGCCGGCGACACTGGTCGGCCGGGTCGCGTGCGCCCTGATCGCAGCAACCGTCTGCGCGGTCGCAGCGATGCCGGCGGCAGCGCAGTCGGGTGGGTATCAGGCCCCACGTGGGGCGGACGGTCATCCGAACTTGAACGGCCTCTGGCAGGCGCTGAACTCAGCGCACTGGGACGTGGAGCCGCATGGCGCTGGCCCCAGCGTGGTGCGCGATCTGGGCGCGCTGTCGGCGGTGCCAGGCGGACTCGGCGTCATCGACGGCGACGTCATCCCGTATACACCCGAGGCGGTGGCGCAACGGGACGAGAACCGTGCGAACCAGCTCCAACGCGACCCCGCGATCAAGTGCTATCTCCCCGGCGTGCCGCGCGGGATGTACATGCCGTTCCCCGTACAGATCGTCCAGAGCCAGCAGCACATCATGATTCTGCACGAGTTCGCGGGTGCGGTGCGCACCGTCTACATGGAAGATCACGTGCCAGCGCCGGCCGACAGTTGGATGGGGTGGTCGAACGGGCATTGGGACGGCGACACGCTGGTCATCGAGACCACCGGGTTCAACGGGATGACCTGGCTCGATCGGTCGGGCAATTTCCACTCGGAGGCGTTACGCGTGGTGGAGCGCATCACCCCGCGGAGCCCGGAGACCCTCTCGTACGAGGTGACCCTCGAGGACCCGAACGTGTTTACGCGTCCGTGGACGATACGGATGCCGCTCTACCGGCGGGTGGAAGAGCACGCGCAATTACTGGAATTCCGCTGCGTGGAGTTTGTGGAAGACCTGATCTATGGGCATCTCCGCAAGCAACAAGAATAGTCGTCAGGAAGGTGTGTCCATGCGTATGAGACTCGTTGGTGTCTGTGTCGCCGCGGTCGTCCTGTTCAATGGGACTCCCGTCTCGTCCCACCATGCCTTCTCCGCCGAGTTCGATATCGCGAAGCCGCTCACCCTGTCGGGGAAGCTCGTGAAGTGGGAGATGATCAACCCTCACTCCTGGTTTCACCTCGACATCGAGGATGACGCGGGCGCGGTCGTAACCTGGTTGATCGAGGGTGGCAGCCCGAACGAACTGATTCGAAACGGTGTGACAAAGAATACGCTGGCGATCGGGACCCAGCTCACGGTCGAGGGCTACCATGCCAAGGACGGAACGGCGAAGGGTGTCGGGCGGAACTTCCTGCTGGCTGACGGCGAGCGGCTGTTCCTCGGCGGCTCCGCACCACCGGTCGCGCCGGCGGCGCCGCAATAGCGCCGGTCCGCCGATCGTTCGACGGCGCGATACCCGCAGTCAGGCTGTTGCTGGGGGGCGCAGCCCCGATGTCCAGGCGGCGGTCTGTGCGAAGGAGGGCAATGGCGAACGATCAGCGTGACCAGTGGACCTCCAATCTGGGCGTCATCCTGGCCGTCGCCGGGTCCGCGGTAGGATTGGGCAACTTCCTCCGCTTTCCGGGCCAGGCGGCGGCGAACGGCGGCGGGGCGTTTCTGATCCCCTACTTCGCCGCGCTCCTCCTTCTGGGTATCCCCATCGGCTGGGCGGAGTGGGCGATGGGTCGGTACGGGGGTCGGAAGGGCCTCCACTCGGCACCCGCGATCATGGGGGTGATCGGCAAGGGCACAGTCGCGCGCCATCTCGGCGTGGTCGGGGTGCTCATCCCGCTGGGCGTGAGCTACTACTACGTGTTCATCGAGGCCTGGACCTTCGGCTACTTCCTGAAGTACCTGACGGGCGGCATCGGCGTCGACATCACCCGGCCGATCGCCGAGCAGACCGCCACGGCGAGCCAGTTCTATGAGACGTTCACCGGGAGCGCCGGTGACGGACGCCTGTTCACGAGGGCCGGGGCGCTCACCCTGTTCTCCTGGGTCGTCGTCTTCTCGTTGAACATGTGGTTCGTGTTTCGTGGCCTGTCCAAGGGGATCGAGAAGTTCTGCTCGTATGCCATGCCGGCGATGGCGGTGTGCGCCCTCATCGTCCTGGCGCGCGTGCTGACCCTGGGCACCCCGGATCCGGCGGCGCCCGACCAGAGCGTCCTCAACGGCCTCGGCTACATGTGGAATCCGACGTACGCCAAGCTTGGGGACTTCCAGACATGGCTCGCCGCCGCGGGGCAGGTCTTCTTCAGCCTCTCCGTCGGCTTCGGGGTGATCATCAACTACGCGTCGTATCTGAAGCGGGATGCCGACGTCGCCCTGTCCGGTCTGACCGCGAGCGCGACCAACGAGCTGTTCGAAGTCGGCTTCGGGGGCATGATCACCCTCACCTCCGCGTTCGTGTTCCTTTTCGGGGGCAAG
>SXOW01000099.1 GCA_005778315.1 Acidobacteriota bacterium | reverse complement strand
GGCGCCCTCAAGCAGCCGCCAGAGCACGGCCTTGCCCGCATCGCTCTTGAGATTAAGCGTGCAGCTGCGCTTGCTGCGATTGACTGACAGAAAGTACGGCGACTCTCCGCCAAGAAACGGCGGCCCGAAGGCGCGCGACTCGTCGCCGTGCGCAGGCTCTTCGATCTTGGTGACATCGGCGCCCATGTCGCCGAGATGCTGCGTGCAGAACGGTCCTGCGACGACACGACTCAGGTCGATGACACGGACCCCGTCGAGGGGGCGTGGCGCGGGTTTGGCTGGTACAACTTGATCAGACATCACCCTGATCAAGTATCACGGGCGGGGGAACCACGACGAAGCCGCGGGCGTGGGGGCGACGGGGAGGGTTACCGTCGGTCCGACCTGGACCGACGGGCCACACGCTAGTCCCCTGGAACCAGGGGGCTACAGGTTGGCGAGCGTCCCGGTGTTGAGCAACCCGGTGCTGTCACCGAGTTCCTCGGCACGCACCCCTGCCTTGTCGAGCACGCTGAGCAGCAGATTCGCCATCGGGGTGTCTTCCGGGTAGGCGAGGTGACGCCCGCCCTGGAGCCGCCCGCCGCCGCCGCCAGCCACCAGGCAGGGCAGGTTTGTGTGCTCATGCAGGTTGCCATTCCCGATGCCGCCGCCATACACGATCATCGAGTGGTCGAGCAGTGTCCCGTCGCCGTCCGGCGTGTTGCGCAACTTCTGCAGGAAGTGGCCGAGCAAGGTGACGTGGTACGTGTCGATCTTCGCCTTCCGGGCAATGAAGTCCGGGTCGTTCCGGTGATGGGACACGGTGTGATGCTGATCCGGCACGCCGATCTGCGGGAAGCTGCGTGGGCTGGTCTCCCGCGCCATCATCAGCGTGCCCACGCGGGTGACGTCCGCCTGATAGGCCAGTGCCAACAGGTCGAACATCTGCTTTGCGTACTCATCGAATTGATCGGGGATATCGATCGGCCGATCCGGCAGGTCGACCTCCCCTTGATCGCCGAGAGTCTCTGAACGAGCGATGCGCTCCTCGAGATCGCGGACGGAATCGAGGTACTCGCTCAACTTGTTGCGGTCGGCGGCGCCCAGCGTGCGTTCGAGACTCAACGCCTCCTGGGTCACCGAGTCGAGAATGCTCCCGGTCTGCCGTACCTGCGCGTACCGGTCCGCCGCACTCCCCCCGTCGCCAAAGAGCCGCTCAAATACCACCCGAGGGTGCGGCTCCATCTCCAGTGGTGTAGTCGGATCCCGCCAAGAGATCGTGTTCGAGTAGAAACAGTCGCCGGAATCGCAGGAAATGGCAGTCGGCTTCTCGAGCACGAGTTCGAGCGACGGCAAGGGTGTAGCTTGCCCTAGCGCCTGGGCTGCGATCTGATCGGCGGTCGTCCCCAACTGGATGGCGGTCGGCCCGATGCGGCCGCGCCGCTCCCATGCGTGAACACCGCTCAGCCAGACCGCGGTGGCGCGGGGATGGTCGCCGTTGCCATCGCCGAACGAGTCGGCCTGCCGATGCGCGAGCCCGCTCAGCACCAGCAACTGGTCCTGGTAGGCGGCGAGCGGACTCAAACTCGGGGACAGTTGGAAGCCAGCCCCGGTCGTGGTGGGCACCCAACTCTCCTGAATCACGCCGTTGGGGATGTAGACAAAGCCCAATCGACGAGCCGGGTTGGCAGCGGTCTGGGCGAGCGCAGTGGACGCTGGCACCATCGCGTCGAGCAGGGGGAGGGCCAGGCTGGCGCCCATGCCGCGCAAGAACGTTCGTCGTGGCAACGCCATCTTGGTGATGAACATCTACTCAGCCTTCCTCATCTGGAACGGCGTGCTGTTGACAATGCCGCTCACAACTGACGCGAATCGGTAATCGTCTTGTGCTGCGTCCCGCACAATCGCGCGAATGGTCGGCGCGTCGAAATGCTCCACGCCGCGTCCCAGCGCGTAGGTGAGCAGTTTCTCGGTCATGGTGGTCACGAACTGCTCCGGCGACTTCACGAGTTCGGCCCGCAGACCGGACGGACCGTCGAAGCGGGTCCCGTTCGGCAGCAGGCCAGACGCATCGATGGGGAGATTCGACTCGCCCCGGTCCCGCCAGCGCCCGATCGCGTCGAAGTTCTCCAACGCGAAACCCAGCGGATCCATCTGCGAATGGCAGCTGGCGCACACCGGATTCGACCGGTGGACCTCCATCGCTTCCCGCATGGAACGCGGCTTCCCGTCCTCGGTGGTCTCGCTCAACGCTGGAATGTCGGGCGGTGGTGGCGGCGGCGGCGATGAAAGCAGGTTCTCCAGAATCCACTTGCCCCGGAGGACCGGCGATGTTCTGGTCCCGTAGGACGTGAGGGTCAGAATACTCCCCTGCCCGAGCAACCCGCGCCGACGACTGTCCTCCAGTTCGACCCGGCGGAAGTGACTGCCGTAGACATGAGGAATGCCGTAGTGCTTGGCCAATCGTTCGTTGACGAAGGTATGGTTCGCCGTCAACAAGTCGAGGACGCTGCGATCGTCGCGCAAGACACTGTCGACGAACAGTGCCGTTTCGGCGCGGAATGCCTGCCGCAGGTTCTCGTCGAAGCCAGGAAAGAAGCCGGCGTCCGGCTCCTTCGTGTCGACATCACGGAGAAAGAGCCACTGCTCGGCAAAGTTGGTGACCAGGGCGGACGACCGCGGGTCGGCCAACAGCCGGCGCACTTCACGGTCGAGCACGGACGGATCGCGGAGCTCGCCGCGAGCGGCCACCTCGAGCAGCGTGTCGTCTGGAATGCTGCTCCACAGGAAGAATGACAGCCGCGATGCGAGTTCAAGGTCACTCACCGGATGGGGTGCACCAGCCACGACCCCGTCCGGAGTCCGCTCGATGCGGAAGAGGAACTCGGGACTGACGAGGACGCGCTCGATCGCCCGCTGAATGCCTCGCTCAAAGTCGCCCTCAACCAGACCCTTCTCGTAGAACTCCAAGAGGCGACCAAGGTCGTCCTCGGTCACTGGGCGGCGGTAGGCGCGTCGGGCCAGGGACGACAAAATCGTGCGCGCGCAAGTCGCCGTCTCCGCCTGGGAGGCCCCGTCGCCGGGTCGACAGCTAAAAATCTGCCGTCGGCTTGGCGTATCACCCGCGCCGTCGGCGCCGTATGGTCCGCTGATGATCACGCTGGCAATCGACGGTTGCCGGCTGCGCGATTGGTGGGCGCGCACCGGGCCCTCAAGCAACGCGCCGCTCTTGGGGATGAACGACACCGCCACATCCCGCGGACCGGCGCGTAACGGGACGCGCACGTCCACGTCGGGGTCGTCGTCGAACGTGAACACGCCGCTCGCGGTCGGCTTGGGCGGTGCAAGACCGACGGTGAACAGATGCACCCGCTCGCCATCAACACTGATCTCCCCGTCGTGTGCTTCACGCGCCGCCCCGTTGAACTGCACGGTGATGACGTATTCCCCGTCGAGCGGCAAATGACTCTGGACCCGGATGCCACCGCGCGTGCCAAGCGGCAGACCGGGCACATGAGCGTCCTGCACGAGATCCCCGTCCAGCGGATACGTATCCACAATCGGCAGCATGGTCGGGTCACCGACCGCAAGCCGACTGATCTTTCGAGCCGCCGCCAAATAACGCTCCATCAAGGTGGGAGAGACGAACAGCAGATCGGCCAGGTTGTCGAATCCGCTCGTCGCGTTGTCCGCCGGCAGCATGACGGCGATATCCAACTCTTTCGGGAGATTGTCCAGGGCGAGCAGGTCGCGCACGGCGTACTGGTACTCGGTGCGACTGAGGCGGTGGAGCGCCGGGCGGCGGCCGGGGTCTGGTGCGGCGGCCGCCGCGCGGTCAAGCGCCCCCTCCAACCACTCCGCGACCGCGTCGAGGGTGGCCGCGTCGGGACGGGGCCGGCCGGTCGGGGGCATGGCGCCGACACGCAGCTTCCGCACGACCGACTCCCAGACGTCACCATGCGTGCCAACTTCGGAAAGGTCCAACGCGTCCAATGCAAGCCCGACCGTCCGCAGCTGCGCTACCAACGGCGACGGGGCGGTGCCCGCGCCAGCCACCACGCGCTCGTTGTGGCAGGTCACGCAATACGGGTCAAGAACGCCGGCTACCATGGTCTCGGTCAGCGGCACCGACGCGGGCGCCACCCGACCGGTCACGCCTGGCCCCTGAGCGCCGGCGACGCCGACTCCGGCGACGAGCAGTAGCGGCACGACGCCGCGCACCCATGTGTATTGCATTGGAACCTTCTTATTACCCTTCGGGCGACGTCTTGTCAACACCACCCCCGGCCCGGTATATAGTGTGACCACGCAACATAGTGTTCCGACGAGGATGACGCGAATGACTGACGGGCGCCCGCGGCGGCGGCGATTGGCGGTGCGGTCCTGGGCCGCCGGATTGGTGTTGTGGCCGGCCCTGGCCAGCGCGCAGTCCACGGACATGCGCCTGATCGAGGTGATCAAACACGCCGGGAGCGAGTCGGCCGAGTCTGCGGTTACCGAACTCCTGCAGGCCGGCGCCGACGTCAACGCGGCCGAGCCTGATGGTACGACGGCGCTGCACTGGGCGATTCAGCACGATGACCAGGACGTCGCCCAGGCACTCATCGCAGCCGGCGCGGCGGTCGATACCGCCAACCGGTACGGCATCACGCCACTCGCGTTGGCCGCCACGAACGGCAGCGCCCCCATGGTCAACGCGCTGCTGAAGGCGGGCGCCGCGCCGGACGTTGCCAGTCCGGGGGGAGACACGCCGCTGATGCTCGCGGCCCGCACAGGTCGCGTCGAGGTCGGGGGTCGGCTGCGCGCGGCTGGTGCCGGGGGCGG
>SXOW01000098.1 GCA_005778315.1 Acidobacteriota bacterium | reverse complement strand
TGGAGCCGCGCTGCTCGCGGGCGTCGGCGTGGGCCAGTGGGCAACCGTGGACGAGGCGTGCTCGGTCGTCGCCCGGGTCGCCGACACGGTGAGGCCGGTGGCTGCCAATTCGGCGCTTCTCCGCACACGCTACGATCGGTTCCGCCAGTTGTACACGGCGCTGCATCCAGCCCACTGAGGACCAAGTCCATGTCGAACGACGCGTTTACCCCGCGACCCCCGCACAAGTTCTCCTTTGGTCTGTGGACGGTCGGCAATCCCGGTCGCGATCCGTTCGGCGAGCCGGTGCGTCGGCGGACGTCAGCGGTGCAGCTGGCCGGTCTGCTTGGAGAGGTCGGCGCATGGGGTGTGAACCTGCATGACAGCGATCTGGTGCCCATCGACGCGTCTGCTGCCGAGCGCGACCGGATCGTGCGCGAGTTCAAACGTGCGTGTCACGACAACGGCCTGGTCGTGCCGATGGCCACGACGAACCTCTTTACGGACTCTGCGTTCAAGGACGGCGCCTTTACCTCCAATGACCCAGCCGTGCGGGCCCTGTCGATCCAGAAAGCGATGGCGGCGATGGATCTGGGCGCCGAGCTGGGCGCCAAGATTTTCGTCCTGTGGGGCGGTCGTGAGGGGACGGAGACTGACGGGTGCCGTCGACCGGACGTGGCGATACAGCGCTTGCGTGAGGCCGTCAACTACCTGTGCGAGTACTCGCTCGACAACGGGTATGACTATCGGTTCGCGCTGGAGGCCAAGCCGAACGAACCGCGGGCGACATCTACATGGCCACCACCGGCGCCTACCTGGGGTT
This sequence comes from Acidobacteriota bacterium, assembly GCA_005778315.1. Lineage (GTDB taxonomy): Bacteria > Acidobacteriota > Vicinamibacteria > Vicinamibacterales > UBA8438 > UBA8438. The sequence goes on along the minus strand of SXOW01000098.1, from coordinate 19,085 downwards.
TATCCCCACCTTGGAACATCCCGACCTGGTCGGGGTGAATCCCGAGGTGGCGCACGAGCACATGGCAGGACTCAACATGACGCATGCGGTGGGGCAGGCCTGGGAAGCCGGCAAGCTCTTTCACGTCGATCTCAACGATCAGGTCGTCGGCCGGTATGACCAGGATTTCCGCTTCGGCGCAGCGAACCCGAAGGCCGCGTTCTGCCGAGGCACTTCGACGCCCACGCCTATCGGACCGAGTGCCCGGAGGGTGTCAAGGACTTTGCCCGGGGCTGTATGCGTACCTATCTGATCTTGAAGGACAAAGTCGCTCGGTGGACCCGGATATTCAGGAGTTGGTAGCAGGTCTTGAATGCCAGTCGCAGCCGGCGCCGCCGGTGGGCCGCTATAGCACCGCCGGCGCGGGCGCGCTCGCCTCGCATCGATTCGATCGAGGCGCGATGGGAGCACGCGAGCTGTTCTACGAGCGGCTGGATCAACTCACGACGGAGGTCTTGCTCGGCGTGCGGTGACGTTGGAGCCTGCGGGTGGGAGGGCAACCCGCTGCCGCGAGCGCGTCGTCCGGTTTGCGGTTCTGGCCATGATCACGTATCTTCCCATCGCTCGGCTGCGTGTGCGCCTCGTCCCGGGGCGCCACGCCCGCATACAGGAATGTAGAATGTGCCGATTGGTCTCGACATCCCCGTCGAGACGACGCGTGGAATCCGCTGAAAACGCGACGTTTTTGCGGGTGGCCCACGTCTTGCTTTCGCCCAAGGGTGTAGGGTGTCGTTCGTCGGCCGAGTCTGGTTGCGTACGGAGCACACGCCGCGTCTGAGGAACCACCGCCACAGGAGTTAGAGAGGACACACGAACATGCATAGCAAGTTGGAGTACATCTGGTTGGACGGGTACAAGCCAACGCAGAGCCTGCGTTCGAAGACGCGGGTCGAGAAAGGTTTTGGCGGGACGCTGGAAGAGTGCCCGATGTGGGCCTTCGACGGTAGCTCCACCCAGCAGGCGGAGGGCAACGCGTCGGACTGCCTGCTCAAGCCGGTTGCCATCTTTCCTGACCCGGAGAGGACCAATGGCTACCTCGTCATGACCGAGGTGCTGAACGCCGATGGCACCACGCACGTCTCGAACGGTCGCGCCAGCATCGACGACGACGACGACGATTTCTGGTTCGGGTTCGAACAGGAGTATTTCCTGTGGGACGAGCAGACCAACCTGCCCCCGGGGTTTCCTCCTGGCGGGTACCCGCAGCCCCAGGGTCCGTACTATTGTTCGGTCGGCGCCAAGAAGGCCCACGGCCGCGCATGTGTGGATGAGCACCTGGATGCGTGCCTGGCCGCCGGCATCAACGTTGAGGGCATCAACGCGGAAGTGGCGTCGGGTCAGTGGGAGTTCCAGGTGTTTGCCAAGAGCGCAAAGCGGGCTGGCGACGAGACCTGGGTCGCGCGGTATCTTCTTGAGCGCACCGGCGAGAAGTACGGCTATGCGATCGAGTGGCACCCGAAGCCGCTCGGTCCCACGGACTGGAACGGTTCCGGCATGCACGCCAATTTTTCGAACGGCGTGATGCGCACGTCCGGCAAGCAAGAGACGTTCACCAAGATCTGTGAGGCCTTCGGGGAGCGGATTCCGCGCCACATCGGGGTCTACGGCGCCCACAACGAACTGCGCCTCACCGGGGCCCACGAAACCGAACGGATTGATTCGTTCAGCTATGGGGTGTCCAACCGGGGAGCGTCGATTCGGGTTCCGATTGGCACCGTCGACAACGGCTGGAAGGGGCGTCTCGAGGATCGGCGTCCGGCGTCGAACGCGGACCCCTACAAGGTCGCGGCCGCGATCATCAAGACCGTCAAGGAGGCAGGCTTCTAGCCGCTGACTTGTCGCACGACTGCAGTTCAGGCAGGCCCTCGATGCGTTTCGAGGGCCTGCCTTTTTTGTGTGCAGGCAGCGGCGTATGGGCGCACGCAGATCGCGTCGAGGCCGTCGCCATGGTATGACTGTGCCACTGGTCGGCACACGCGAAGGCACCTGTTGTATTCCTTTCCGCCCGTGTCGCACGAGACGATTGACGCCGGCTACCAACGATTCGCTGACCTCTGGAATCCCATTCTCGACGTGTTCGACGAGTGCGGTGTCCGTTTCGCCCTGGAGGTGCACCCGACGGAGATCGCGTTCGATTGCGTCACCGCCCAACGGACGCTCGAGGCGATCGGGCGTCGGGACGCGTTCGGATTCAACTTCGATCCAAGTCACCTGCAATGGCAGGGGATGGAACCGGCGCGATTCATCACAGAGTTTTCGGACCGGATTTATCACGTGCACCTGAAGGATGCGGCGGTCACGCTCGATGGACGCACTGGCATCCTGGCGTCGCACCTGCCGTTCGGCGCCGCCAACCGCGGTTGGGACTTCCGGTCGGTCGGCCGCGGCGACGTGGATTTCGAGGCGATCGTTCGTGCGCTGAATCAGGGCGGATACCGCGGCCCGCTCTCCGTCGAGTGGGAAGATTCCGGTATGGACCGGGAGCACGGCGCCCGTGAGTCGTGCGAGTACGTGAAGGCCGTGGACTTCGCGCCATCGACCGTTGCCTTCGACGCCACCTTCGAACAATGACCCATGACGAGTCCCCCGATACCTGGCGCGGAATCTCGCGTCCTGCGGATGGGGATGGTCGGCGGCGGTCCCGGCGCCTTCATCGGTGACGTTCATCGACGGGCCGCGTGCCTCGACGGGGAGGTCGTCCTGGTGGCCGTCGCGTTCTCGGCCAGTCCCGTGCGCTCACGCCGGAAGGGACGCGAACTCGGGCTCAGCCCACCGCGCGCCTATGCCTCGTATGATCAGATGATCGAACGCGAACTCGCGCTCCCGATGAGTGAGCGCATGCACTTTGTCTCGATCGTGACGCCCAATCATCTGCATTTTCCGGTGGCGACGGCGTTCCTGGAAGCCGGGTTCCATGTGGTGTGCGACAAGCCGATGACGCTGACCGTCGACGAGGCCCGCGCCCTGAAGCGGACGGTCCGGAAGACCCGCCGAGTCTTCGCTCTGACCCACAACTACACCGGTTATCCGATGGTGAAACTGGCGCGCGGCCTGGTATCGCAGGGTGAACTGGGCCCGCTGCGTAAGGTCATCGTGGAGTATCCGCAGGGTTGGTTGGCGACACGCCTCGAGCAGACCGGGATGAAGCAGGCCGAATGGCGGACCGACCCTGCGCGGAGCGGGGGCGTCGGGTGCATGGGGGATATCGGGACCCACGCCGCAAACCTCGCCGAGTACATCACGGGGCTCCGCATTGTCGAGCTGTGCGCGGACTTGACGACCTTTGTCCGCGGCCGTCTTCTCGACGAGAACGGGAACGTTCTGGTGCGGTTCCAGAAAGGCGTCCGCGGGGTCCTGCACGCCAGCCAGGTCTCGGTGGGTGAGGATAACGCCCTGTCGATTCGGGTCTACGGCGAGCGAAAGGGCATCGAGTGGCGCCAAGAAGCGCCCAACGTGCTCCGCGTGAAATCTGCCGACGCGCCGGTTGAGTTGTGGACCCGCGGTCACGGCTACGTGGCGGAACGGAGCCCAGCCGCAGCGCGGGCCAGCCGTCTGCCGGCTGACGCAGGTCCCTCTCAGTTCTAGAACATCGCTACCGGATTGGCCGGGCTGCCGGTCCCGCGTGCCACGTTCAATGGCAGCAACATGAACATGAACTCATGACGCCCTTCTTCCGCACAGGCGTCTGCGATCGGTTCGAGCCGAGCATTGTCGAGCAACGCCACGCCGAAATTGAAGAGCACGCCATGGACAGGCCATGGGAGTCCGGAGGCACTCCGGCCGTCCATCAGGTCCCAGCCGAGTATCGCGACGTCATGGTCGCGAACGAACTCTGCACAACTCGGATGCAGCCCGGCGCCGGCCGCCTCCTGGTTGTCGGTGGCGGACTGCCATCCGCTGTGGACGAGGAGCGCGTCGCCCGCCTCGACGCTGACCCCCTGGGCGCGCGCGATCGCCTCGAGTTCCTCGCCTCGCACAGGTGCGTCGCGCGTCACATGTGGCACACCTCGGTGGCGGGGAACGTCAAGCAGCACGCCCTTGGTGATGATGCCGGTGTTCCAGTGCGTGATGTCCGCGAAGTGCGCGCCCTGGGTATCGATTTCGACGTCCGGGTCGCGGCCTTGCCACATGCCATCCTGGTCCCAGATGTGGCACAGGGCGTCGATATGCGTGACCGTGTTGCCGTGATAGATGAAACCCAGATAGTCCATCACGTAGCCCCCGCCGGAGCCGAGCGAACTCTTGGTCATGAAGTGCTGTGGCGGCTCGAACACGCGGCTGAGTGACACCGTCCGGCCGTTGCGGACAAGTCCGGCGGCCGCCGCACGCTTCTCGGCCGTGATCAGGTTGATGGCTCCGACCTGGTCATTCGCGCCCCAGCGTCCCCAGTTGCGGCGGCGGCGGTACATCTCCGCATAGTCGGTATCGTCCGATTGACCGACCGCGTGTACCGCGGCGCGGGCCTTGGCGGCGTGTCTTGCGAGCAGTTCGGGCGGCGAGAACGTGGAGGTCGGGGCCGCTGTGCCTAGCGCCAAGGTCCCGACCGGCGAGGCGAGGGTGGCCGTTCCCATCGCCGCCGCGTGCATCAGAAACTGTCGTCGTGATGAAGCCATGTCTGTTGTCTCCGTTTGAAGTCCGACTGGGCGCAGGACCTTCAGGCCTGCGATCGCACGGCTACAGCCGTGTGCTACCGCCGCCCCTGAACTCGGCTGGCTACGGGAGGCGCAAGGCGACCAACTCCGGCACGTCGCCACCCACGGTCAGTGCGACGTATTGCGCGCCGTCGTGCATGTAGGTCATCGGTGTGCCGATGGCAGGGCCAGGCAGGTCTACCGAACCGACGATCTGCCCGCTTGCCTTGTCCCGCGCGATTAGACGCGGGCCGTCATCGGTGCCGCCGGCTGTGAGCGCACTGATGAGCAGCGTCTTGGTCAGGACGAGACCGGCGCGGCCGTCACCGCCGAGCGGCGGCAGGTCGAGGTCCCGCAGCATAGGGTGATTGCGAATGCTATTGCCGTCCCCGTTTGGCTGCATCCAGGCGTGGTCGCCTTCATTGAGATCGATCGCCGTGGTACGCGTGTAGGGTGGTTTGAGCAGCGGCAGTTCCTGCGGCATGCGAGGCTGAACGCCGGCCGCCAGTCCGAGCATGGTGTATCGCAGGTTGCCGCCCTCGGCGGGGTCGGGCGTGTAGTACTTGATGACCGAAAATCGGTTCACCGATGGCACGTAGATAACGCCGGTCTCCGGGTCGGCCGCCGCACCAGCCCAACCGGCGCCGCCCCCGACATGCGGGCGTTGGATGGTGCCCTGTGCCCGGCCCTCGTAGCTCAGTGTCGGTGGACTGAAGAGCGGCCCGAGCCGGAAGTTCTTCACGGCGTCGACGGCCATGGCCCGGATTTCAGGCGTGAAGTCGACGAGGTCGTCGACCGTGACGCCCTGGTATTCGAATGGGGGCGGTTTTGTGGGGAACGGCTGCGTCGGCGAGAGCGCCTCGCCCTCCATGTCGGTGACCGTCGAAACGGGGCGCTCTTCGATTGGCCACACCGGGTCACCGGTCGCGCGGTCGAACACGTATGTGAAGCCCTGCTTGCTGACCTGGGCGACGGCTTTGATGGCGCGACCGTCCGGGCGGATGTCAATCAGCGTCGGCGCCGCGGGGAAGTCGTAGTCCCAGACCCCGTGGTGCACCGCCTGAAAGTGCCACATACGCTGGCCGGTTTCGATGTCGAGTGCCACCAGACTCTCGGCAAACAGGTTGTCACCCGGTCGGCTCCCGCCGTAGTAGTCCCCCGTCGGCGTGCCGATCGGGAGATAGATGTAACCCAGCTCGTCGTCGACGCTCAACATCGACCAGACGTTCGTGTTGCCCGAGTAGCGCCACGATTCGTTCAGCCAGGACTCCGCCCCGAAGTCGTCCGCCTGCGGCACCGTCCGGAACATCCACTTCGTGTCACCGGTGCGGGCGTCCACGCCCTTGAGCCACCCGGGAATCGCCTCTTTGGTGGTCGTGCCGTCCGAGATGACATTGGGGGTGACCACCACGTCGTGTGCGACGATCGGTGGCGAGGCGACGCCGAAGGGGTTGCGCCGGTTGGCGCCGGTTCCGCGTACCGCGCGGGGGAGTCCCTCCATGAGATCGACACGCCCGTTGTCGCCGAAGTCCAGCACGGGCGCTCCGGTGTCGGCATCGAGCGCGATCAGGTAGCCCTCATTGGTGCCGAAGAAGATGCGAGCGTCTGACACGCCGGGGCGATCGTCCGACCAGTAGGCGACACCGCGCGAGTTGTAGAAGTGGGTGGGCCGTCCGCCCAGATAGGCTTCGGGGTTGTGAAGCCAGCGCGTGGCGCCGGTGGCGGCGTCGACGGCTGCGACCTGATGTAGCGCGGTCGAAAGATACAGCACGCCATCGACCATCAGGGGCGTCGCCTGGAACATCCGAAACTGGATATTCGGGACCGTTGCTCGAATGGCGTCGAGGTCCAGCGAGGCGTCCGCCGATTGCCAGCGCCACGCAACCCGAAGGTCGTCGAAGTTCGTGGCGTCAATCTGATCGAGTGGGGAGTATTTGGTGCTGCCGAGGTCGCCCCCGTAGCTGCGCCACTCGCCGCTCGTGGCCCCGTACTGCGCGCTGGCCACGAGAGGGGACGCCAGCAGCGCCAGCTCAATAATGGGGATCGCGAGGACGCGTCGATTACCGGGGCTGCGCATGGTCATCCCTCCTAGGGCGTAGGCCCTATCCGCGGGCCTGAGGGCCCTCGCTACGGTCCTATGTCGATCGCCAACCACGATGGCCGGGTTCTGACCGGACCGCTCTGGCGTCCGCTTCCCACAGGCGCTAGTCCGGGAGCGCGAACACGAACACACCGTTGCCGGCGTCCGGGCGCTTCGCCTCCGGGGTGAGATCAGCCGGGAGCATGGTGCCCCAGCTGGCGCCGCCCGTGCCGGTGGGCACCGCGAGGTACTGCTTGCCGTCCACCGCGAACGTGATGGGAAAGCCCTGGATGGACGTTGGCAGTTTGGTCGACCACAAGGTCTCCCCGGTGTTGGCGTCGAAAGCGAAAATGTCCCGGTCCCAGCCTCCGGCGAAGGCGAGTCCGCCGGCCGTGGTCAGCGCCGCGCTCGTAATGGGGGTTCGGAAGCGACGTCGCCACTTTACCTCCCCGGTGCGCATGCTCATCGCGAGGAACTCTCCGAGTTGTTCATCGCTGTCCGGATGATGGTGGTTCGTCCGGCGCACCGGCCCTGCGCCGCCGCCGCCGGCCACCCGTTCGACCGGGCCGAATCGGGCGGTTTCACAGTTCAGGTTGATCGGAATGAAGAAGGTCTCCAGCGCCGGGTAGTACGACATCGCCCGCCAACTCTTGAAGCCTGCGGTGCTGGGGCACCAGTAGATGTCTTCACCGATCTCGGGGATGGTGCCTGGGCGATACGTGACTTGACCGCTGTTCGGGTCGACATCGACCACCGTCTGATAACCGAGATCGTGCGCATTGCGGAAGCGCCCGGTCTGGAGGGCGAGCTCCCACAGCACACCTATCTTGCCCATGGTGAAGACCGATCGCCGGTCATCGTAATCGACCAGTACCCGTTCGAACACCTCGTCCATGTCCAGCGTCTCGCCCGGCAGGTGCTGGTAGTACCATTTCATCTCGCCGCTGTCCGGGTCGAGGGCGAGCGTCGAATTGGTGTAGAGCGCGTCCCCATCGGTGCCGCGGACGGCCCTGGCCCATGGCTTGGCCTGCGAGGTGCCGTGGAACAGGGTGCGGGTCGCCGGGTCATAGCTACCGGGGATCCAGGAGTCGCTGCCGGCTCTGAACATCGGCGGAAGGTCGCCCCAGGTGTCTCCGCCTGGCGTCCCGGGCAGGGCTATCGTGGAGGTGCGCCACCTTTCTTCGCCCGTGCGCGCGTCCAACCCCACGATGTAGCAGCTCTCCTCGCGGTATCGACCGCAGCCCGTGAGGCCCGAGACGACCGTGCCATCCGCTACGATCGACCCGCTCGAGAACTGGTAGCCGACGCCCTGATCGATGTCCGCGTCCCACACCTCCTCGCCGGTGGTGGCGTTGATGGCGACCACGTGCGCGTCGGCGGTGTTGAGATAGATCTTGTCTTCAAACATCGAGATGTTGCGGGTCATCCGACCCGTTGGCGGGCCTCCGAAGCTGTCGCCGGGGGCCTCGACGCCACGGATGTACTCCCAGATCAGGTCCCCTGTGGCCGCGTTGAGCGCGTGCACGACTTCACCGGGGTTCGCGATGTAGAGCACCCCGTCGTGCACCAGCGGCGTGGTCTGCTGCGGGCCAGGCCGCAGGGCCCAACTCCACACCAGGCGTAGGTCGTGCACATTGTCAGCCGTGATCTGGCCGAGCGGACTGTGGCCCTGCCCGTCCAGCGTGCGCCGCCAGTTGAGCCAGTCCTCCGGAGGCGGACTCTGGAGCTCCGCGTCGGTGACCGGCGTGTAATTCTGGACCTGGGCCCTGACCACAGCGGGCGTGGCGGCGGAGGCGAGGGCGAGCGCGACGATGGAAAGCCAGCGGCGTGTCATGAAAGCTCCTGTGGGCGACCTGGCTTCACACGGCGCCGTATCGCGGTGGTGTCGCCGAAGGGCCGCATCGATGTGCAGATGGCGAGATTATATGCTCTGTTCAAGCTCACGGCCTTTGGAGTGTCAAACCGTGTAAACGCGTCTATCGATTGGCCATATTCTATTGGGTGGGCTGCCCGTGGTTGACGACGTCGTGTACTGGCGCGCCCGAGGAGCCGAACTAGGTATGAGGACTATCCACGGACCTTGGGCACTGGCCCTTGCGGCCCTGCTTGTCCCGCTCGTCACGGCATCGCCGTCGGCGCAGCCTGCTTCACGCGACTCGGCCGTCGCCACGGTCGTGGTCGTGCCCTTCGCCAACCTGACGGGTAACGCCGCGGACGCCTGGATTGGGGCCGGTATCGCCGAGTCCCTGGCCACCGGTTTCCCGGCCGGTGCCGCACTCATCGGGTTGCTCCCCGCAGGCGCCGCCGCAGATCCCACAGCAGAAGAGGAGTCCGTGGCGATTCGTGCGCTGGAGGTTGGGCGTGCCATGGGGGCGCAGTTCGTGGCCAGCGGCGCCTATCAGCGGCTTGGCGAGTCGATACGCATCACCGGCCGGTTGGTGGACCTCGGCGATGGGTCCGTCGTCCGTTCAGCGAAGGTTGACGGCCCGGTCGGGGATCTTTTCGCCTTGCAGGATCAGGTGGTAGCGGAACTGGTTGGGCCGTTGCCCACCCCGTCGCTAAGGACCGCCGTGACCGCGCCCGCGGTGCCGACGCCAACCGCAGCCGCGGAGCCTCCCTCGGTTGCACCTGCTCCCGCCGCCGCACCGGCTCCCGCTGCCGCACCTGCTCCCGCTGCCGCACCGGCTCCCGCTGCCGCGGTCGCTCAGGGGCCCGCCGGCGTGGTCGCCTCGGGTGGGCTGGCGATCCAACTGCCAGACGCGATGCTTGCGGCCATCGATGGGCCTCCACCGCCCGTTGCCCCGGCCGTCATGACGCGGGATGAGCAGGGGCGCACCACGGTGCGCGCTATTCGGTTGTCCGCCGGGCTCCGCGTCGACGGCGAACTGGACGAGGCCGTGTACACGGAGGTGCCGGCGATTACCGACTTCATCCAGCAGGTGCCGGAGGAGGGGGCGCCGGCGACCGAGAAAACCGAAGCGTGGATCACGTTCGACGACACGAATGTGTACGTCTCGGCTCGCGTCTGGGATTCGGCTCCCGAGAGCGAGTGGGTCGCCAACGAGATGCGGCGCGATACGAACCAGTTGCGGCAGAACGACACCTTCACCGCCTTCTTCGACACGTTTTACGACCGGAGGAATGGCTTCAACTTCTACACCAACCCGCTTGGCGCCCGCGCGGATCAGCAGTTCTCCAACGAAGGGAACCCGAACCAGGACTGGAATCCGGTATGGGACGTGCGGACCGGTCGCTTCCCCGGTGGCTGGACGGTTGAGATGGAGATTCCGTTCAAGACCCTCCGGTATCGGTCAGGTCCGGCCCAGATCTGGGGTGTGCAGCTCCGGCGGGCGATCCGTCGGAAGAACGAGTGGGTCTACCTGACCCGTCTGCCGATCTCGGCTGGCGGTGGCGGCGGCTCGGCTGGCATCTTCCGAGTGTCGTCGGCCGGGACCCTCGTCGGGATTGAGCCGCCCCCCGCAAGTCGGAACATCGAGGTCAAGCCGTACGCCATTGGCGGTCTCACGCGAGACACCGTCGCCGACCCGAACGGCGGCCACGTACGCGATGGAGACTTCGGCCTTGACGTGAAGTACGGCATTACCGAAAACCTCACCGCCGATATCACCTTCAATACCGACTTTGCGCAGGTTGAGATAGACGAGCAGCAGGTCAACCTGACCCGCTTCAGCCTCTTCTTTCCCGAGAAACGGGAGTTCTTCCTGGAGGGAAGCGGGGTCTTCGACTTTGCCCGCGGCGGAATCGGCGGTACCTTCGGCGGCGACGCTGGTGGCGGGTTCTTTGGTGGGGGCAACGCGCCCACGCTGTTCTACAGCCGGCGCATCGGTCTCAACCGTGGGCAGGTGGTACCGATTCTTGGTGGCGGTCGAGTGACCGGCAAGATCGGACAATTCAACATCGGCGCGCTGAGTATTGCCACCGACGACAAGGCGCTCGGCGCGGCCGAGTCGACAAACTTCACCGCGGTGCGCATCAAGCGGGACGTCTTGCGCAGAAGCGCCATCGGCGGCATGCTGACCAACCGGACCGTCTCCGTGTCAGGTGACGGCGCCAGTCAGACGTATGGGGTCGACGGCACGTTCGCCTTCTACGAGAACATCCAGATGCTCGGGTACTACGCCCGGACCGAAACGCCGGACCCCACCGTCGTGGGTGAGAACACCAGCTATCAGGCCAAGTTCGAGTATGGTGCCGACCGCTACGGCATGCAGGTGGACCACCTGTTGGTAGAAGACGACTTCAACCCTGAGGTCGGCTTTCTGCGTCGCGACAACTTTCGTCGGACGTTTGTCGAGGGGCGCTTCAGTCCGCGGCCACGCTCGATCGACAGCGTGCGTCAGTTCCGGTTCCTCGGCAGTGTCGACTACGTTCTGACGGCTGACACGAATCTGCTGGAGACCCGCACCAACCAGTTCGCGTGGCAGACGGAGTTCGAGAGCAGCGATCGGTTAGGGGTCACCCTCAGGGACAACTATGAGCTGTTGCTGGAGCCGTTCTCGCCGGGGGGCGGCGACTTCGCCATCCCAGTCGGCGGCTACGCCTTCAACGAGATCGAGCTCGCCTATGGCCTGGGACAACAGCGTCGGGTGAACGGCGGCGTCACGTTCTTGCGGGGCGGCTACTTCGGCGGTGACATCACCACGCTCGGGTTCACGCAAGGACGTATCGCCATCCTGCCCCAAATGTCGGTTGAACCCAGCGTCTCGTTCAACTGGATCGACACGCCCCAAGGCTCATTCAGAACAGATCTCGCGGTGACGCGTGTCAACTACGCGTTCAATCCCCGGATGTTCTTCAGTGGTCTGGTGCAATACAACTCGGCCAGCGATACGGTGAGCAGCAACCTGAGGTTCCGCTGGGAATACAGCCCCGGGAGCGAGATCTTCGTCGTGTATTCGGAGGAGCGCGATTCGGCGACCCTGCGTCCGGATCGCTTCACCGAACTCCGCAATCGCGGCTTCGTCATCAAATTCAACCGGTTATTTCGTTTTTAGACGGGGGCTGCTGCAGATGGACGGGGCTCTGCCCCGAACTCCCGTGGCCGCTCCGCGGGGGCCCCCGAGCCGCTCTGCCACGGGGCGAGCCTGGTCGCGCGCCTGTTTCGACGGGGCTGTGCCGCGGACCCTGCGCGCGGCCCGCGGGTGGCTGCCATTTGCTGGAGCGGTCGGCATTTTGACGATTGACACCATTCGACCGGTCCGCCACACTACGGTGATCGTTCAGGTTCATGAGCGGCTGGAGCGCCGGGGGACCATGCCAGGAAAGGTGCAACGGAGTACGGCGGCGGGCCTGTCCCTGATTGTCGCGACTCTGTGTTTCGGAGCCTCTGTGCCTCCCCTGCTGGCGCAGGCCCCGCCCGACACCACGGCGGAGGAGCGGCTGGAAGCGACCCTGCAACAGTACTGCGTGACCTGCCACAGCGATCGGTTACGAACGGCTGACCTCAGTCTGCAGGACCTCGACCTCACCCGCATCGGCGAGCAGGCCGAGGTGTGGGAGGGGGTCGTGGCGAAGCTGCGCACCCGCTCGATGCCGCCAGTGGGGCGCCCGCGTCCCGAGGCTGCCGCCTACGACCACTTTGCCGGCTGGATTGAAACGGAGATTGACCGACATGCGCGGACGCGGCCCGACCCTGGGCGCACAGAAGCGGTGCATCGGCTGAACCGGGCGGAGTACGCGAACGCCGTGCGCGACCTGCTCGCGTTGGACGTCGATGTCGACGGGTTGCTGCCGGCCGACGATTTTGACGAGTTCGGCTTCGACAACATGGCCAACGTGCTCAGTGTGTCTCCCGCGCTGATGGGACGATACCTGACGGCGGCACGCAAGATCGGCCGTCAGGCGCTGGGCGAGACCCCTATCGGCCCGGCCATCGAGACCTACGAAGTGCCCATCTTGCTCATGCAGGACGACCGGATGGGTGAAGACCTGCCGTTCGGGTCGCGCGGCGGCATCGGCGTGCGCCACTACTTCCCGGTTGACGGCGAATACGACCTCCAGATTCGGCTGCATCGCAATTACGTCGACTACATCCGCGGGATGGGCTCGCGCCAAGTGCTTCAGGTACGACTCGATGGCGCGCTGGTCCGGACGTTTACGTTCGGGGGGGAAGAGCCCGACGTGCTGCAGGCACCCGCGAGCTACGGAGGCAACCAGTTTGGCGATCGAGAGTGGGAAGAGTACATGCTCTTCGCCGACACCAACATGCGCGTCCGGTTTCGGGCAGAGTCGGGCCCGCACGTGGTGGCCGTCTCATTCGTCCGCAAGTTCACGGAGCCGGAAGGCGTGCTGCAACCGCGACAGAGCGTGTTTGCTATAGCCGTGAATGAGATGCGCGACGGTCCCGCGGCGGTCGAATATGTGGCGATTGGTGGGCCCTATTCGAGCCAGGGGCCTGGTGATACGCCGAGCCGAGACGCGATTTTCGTGTGCCAGCCGGCGAGTGAGGCGCGCGCCGACGAAGAGGGCTGCGCGCGCACGATTCTCGGGTCGCTCGCGCGGCGTGCCTATCGTCGGCCCCTCGAGTCCGGGGATGTGGACGTGCTGATGGACTTTTACCGGGCTGGCCGGGACGACGGCAGCTTTGACGCCGGTATCCAGCTCGCGCTTGAGCGGTTGCTGATTTCGCCAGACTTTCTGTTTCGTGTCGTGCGCGACCCAACCGACGTCGCCCCGGGGGCGGTCTATGCACTGACCGATATCGAGTTAGCCTCGCGGCTGTCGTTCTTTCTCTGGTCCAGCAGTCCAGACGCGGCATTGTTGGACCTAGCGGAGCAGGGGCGTCTCAGCGACCCGGAGGTGCTGGAGCAGCAGACGCGACGCATGCTGGCTGACCCGCGAGCCGCCGCGCTGGTCCGGAATTTTGCTGGTCAGTGGCTGTATCTGCGGAATCTGCGCGCGGTGGTACCAGATGCCATCGAGTTCCCTGAGTTCGACGAGAATCTGCGCGAGGCCTTTCAGCGCGAAACGGAGTTGTTCGTCGAGAGTCTGATTCGGGACGATCGAAGTGTCTTGGACCTCCTGGGTGCCGACTATACGTTCGTGAACGAGCGCTTGGCGACGCACTATGGAATTCCCAATGTGTACGGCAGCCACTTCCGTCGCGTCGGACTGGACGCCGAGACCGCCGAGCACAGGGGAGGGATCTTCGGCCACGGCAGTTTGCTGACGGTGACGTCGTACCCGAACCGGACATCGCCGGTGCTACGCGGCAAGTGGATGCTGACGAACGTGCTGGGCACGCCGCCGCCGCCGCCGCCAGCCGATGTGCCGGACCTTCCGGAGCGGGGCGAGAACGGTCAGGTCGCCACGGTGCGCGACCGATTGGCGCGACACCGCGAGAGTCCGGCCTGTTCCGTGTGTCACGCACCGATGGACCCGCTGGGGCTGGCCCTCGAAAACTACGACGCTATCGGACGCTGGCGCACCACCGGCGAAGCGAACTTGCCGATAGACTCCTCTGGGCGCTTGCCTGACGGAACGGTGTTCGAAGGACCGAAGGGCTTGCGGTCTATCTTGCTCGATCGACGCGAGCGGTTCGTCGGCACGCTGACCGAGAAGCTCCTGGCGTATGCGCTCGGCCGCGGAGCAGAGTACTTCGACCGCCCGACGGTGCGGGCCATCACGCGTGAGGCCGCCATCGACGACTACCGCTGGTCGTCTATCATTGTGGGTATCGTGCAGAGTGCGCCGTTCGGAATGCGGAAGGCAGAATCATGATCATTACCAAGAAGGCCATCGCTCGTCGGACGATACTTCGGGGCATGGGCGCCGCGCTCGCGCTGCCGCTCCTCGACGGCATGGTGCCGGCGTTTGCGGCTATCCGGAACACGGCGGCCAACCCCACGCGCCGACTCGGCATCGTGTATTGCCCCAACGGCATGATGATGGACCACTGGACCCCATCGACCGAAGGGGCCGGGTTCGAGTTTTCGTCCATACTCAAACCGCTCGAGCCATTTCGCGAGCAGATCCAGGTGCTGTCAGGGATGCACGGCGTCGAAAGTGAGGGGCCGCACGCGCGCGCATCGACCCGATTTCTGACCGGGGTGCCGTCGAAGCCAGACGATGGGTCGGACCTGCTGGGCGGCGTGTCCATGGACCAGATTGCGGGCCGCGTGCACGGGCGCGAGACGCAGCTGGCGACACTGGAATTGGCCCTGGACGGTCGCGACTTTGCCGGTTCCTGCGACGACGGGTTCAGTTGCGCATATACCAACACCATTGCCTGGGCCGACGAAACGACACCGCTGCCGATGGAGAACAACCCGCGGGTCGTGTTCGAACTGCTCTTTGGTGACACGGGCAGCACGGACCCGCGCATCCGTCAGGCTCGCCTGTCGAAGGACGCCAGCCTGCTGGACTCGGTCACCGAGCGGGCCGCCGATCTGTCGCGACAACTCGGGGGGAGCGATCAGGCGAAGCTCGCCCAGTATCTCGACGCCGTTCGAGACATCGAGCGCCGCATTCAAATGGCTGAAGCGCAGAGCGACCGTGAACTGCCTGTCATGGCGCAGCCGGCCGGTATCCCGGACACCATGGGCGAGCACGCGAAGCTGATGTTCGACCTCATGGCGCTCGCCTACGAGACAGACCTGACGCGCGTTGCCACCTTCATGCTCGGGCGAGAAATCACCGGACGGACCTATGCTGAGATCGGTGTCGCTGATGCCCACCATCCGATTTCGCATCACCAGAAGGATCCGGAAAAACTTGCCAAGCTCACGAAGATCAACCAGTACCACGCTCAGCTCTTCGCCGGGTTCATCGAGCGTCTGCGGAGCACGCCGGATGGCGACGGTTCGTTGCTCGACCACTCGATGATCGTGTACGGCGCCGGCATGGGGGACAGCAACGCGCACGCGTCGCAGAATCTTCCGATTCTGCTCGCGGGCGGGGGCGCGGGGACTGGCGGCAAGCACATCCGATACCCGGAAGATACGCCGCTGGCGAATCTGCATCTGAGCCTCCTCGACAAGATGGGCGTGCCGGTCGAGACGCTCGGCCACAGCACCGGGAGACTGCCGCTGGATTGGTTGCTCCACGTCTGAACAGGCGGCGGCCAAACGTGTGCCGCCGACGACGACATCGGGACGACATCGAGACGACATCGGGACGACATCGGAATGACGCGCTGTGCGTCTCGCAGGGTTTGCGGGCCGGCCCACGATTGGGCCGGCCCTTTTTCGTATGGGGAGCAGATGCTACCTGGCGTGCCGTGCAGGGGCGTGGCACAGACGCACTCAGATCAGATGATGTGACCGACCCATCGGCCGGCAAAGATGACGCCGATCCAGAGCAGGAGCGACGCGCCGCCGGCAATGCGGGCGGCCTGCGGGGGCGGGGAGGCGGTGTCCCACTGGTCTACGTGTCGCAGGGTACGGAACTGAAACCAGGCCATGTTGCATCCAGCCAGCATCAGCAGCACGAGCTTGATCTGAAACGCCGGGTTCTCGATGTAGGCGGCGGCTCGGGTCATGAACAGCCCGAGGCCCGTGATGGCGGCGAGGACGAAGGCGCCCCAGGTCCATCGGATCATCTCTCGGGTCATGCGGCTCGCCGGAATGCTGAGCGCGGTCTTCCCCAGGAGCCGCAGGTCCACCATCAGGATCGAGCCCACGACGAGACCGACCGCGAGGACATGGAGGGACTCCAGGAACGGGAACCACCAGGTGAACCCGATGTGTTCCGACAGCGGGAGCGCCTGGATCCAGTTCCAGAATTCAGGAAATGGCACCGAAGTTTCTTCATTCATAGAGGAAATAGAGGTAGTCGGTGTAGGCGATCCAGCGCCCGGCCAGGACCACCCCGACCCATAGCACCAGTGACACGGCGGCCATCACGCGGGCCGAGCGCAAGCGCGCCGTGGTGTGCTCCCAGAAGCCGAGGTCGCGCTTGTTCATCTGGTAGATGACCAGCGCGATGGCGACGGCGGGAACGAGGCACATGAATTTCCAGCCGAAGACGGGATTCAAGAAATATCGATCCGGCCGCCCTACGACAAAGATCAGACCGGTGACGGCGTTGACCAGAAGCGCCCACCATGTCCACGGCATGAGCCGGCTGATCATTTCGCTGACGTTCTGGCTGGGCGCAGCCAAGCCCAGGAACCGCAGATGGATCATGGTGGTCGAACTCATCACGGCGACGATGCCGAGGATGTGCAGCGACTGGGCAATGGGGGGCAATCCGGGCACATTGCCCAGTAGATACACCGCGGCCTCTTGCGCTGCGCTGCCCGCGAGCCAGGCGACCACGCTTTCGTTCATGGCCGGTATGATAGCGCACCGATCCCAGTCCCTTCCGGAGCGACGTGGCTTGGCAGATCTTCATGGCCGTCATGCAGACGTTGTTCGCGTTCCTGGACGCCGGTCGTGGTGCGGGGGCCTGAGGTGGCTCGAGACCTCCGGCGTCGCACTCGCCCTGGCGGTGCTCGCCCCGGCTCACGCGGCGCCAGCCCCGGTGATCCTGCGCCACCGGCGTTGGGCAACCGGGGTGGCCCGGTGGTATCCTTTCGCAACAAGCAATCGAGGTCCCGTCTCCAGGGTGAGGAGGAATACCGTGAGCATGCGATCCCGCGTACTGGTCTGTGGCGTAACGCTGGTCTTGGGTGTGACGGGGGCGGCAGTACTTCCCGCGTCAGGTCAGTCGGGTGCCTGGACCGTGCCGCGCACGGCCGACGGACACGCCGACTTGCAGGGCGTGTGGGCCAACAACAGTGTCACGCCGTTGGAGCGGCCGGAGGCCCTCGGGGACCGCGCGACGCTCACCCAGGAAGAATTGTCGGCGCTGCAGGCGCGCGCCGGTGAGCTGTTCAGCAGCGAGTCCGGTGATGCCGCTTTTGGCGACAGCGTGTTCTCAACCGTGCTGGCCGAGGCGGCAACGTTCTCATCCCGAGACACGGCCACCGGGAACTACAACCAGTTCTGGATGGTGGACCGCGACTGGAACGCGCGCACGTCGCTGGTGACCGACCCTGCGAACGGCCGCCTGCCGAGCCGCACCGCCAGGGCCGACGCCTGGGCGGCGAGCCGATCCGAGGCCCGGGCCCGACACGCCCACGGACCGGAAGATCGGAGTCTCGGAGAGCGGTGCATCAGCTGGGGCGTTCCCAGGCTGGGGGCTGGCTACAACAGTTATACCCAGGTGTTTCAGAGCGCCACCCATGTGGTGCTGTATATGGAGATGGGTGGTTCGCGCGTGATTCCGCTCGATGCTGGACCGCACGTGGATGCGAGGATTCGGCAGATGCATGGCGATTCACGGGGACACTTCGAGGGGGACACGCTGGTCATCGAGACGACCAACTACTCGGCCACGGGGGCGTTCATGGATTCCAGCGACGATCTGCACCTGGTGGAGCGGCTCACGCGCGTGGCCGAAGACGCCCTCGAGTATGAAGTGACCGTCACCGATCCGAAGACCTGGCACGCGCCGTGGAGCGCCATGGTGCCGCTGAAGCGGTCGACCGACCCCGTGTTCGAGTATGCGTGCCACGAGGGTAACGTCGGGATGGAAGGCATCATGGCAGGGGCGCGCGCGCTGGAGCAGGCGGAAGCCGTCGCTGGTGGCCAGTAGCCGCACGTGGACAGGGGAGTTCTAGATGACACATCTGCGTACGACCGCTCTTGCCTTCACGATAGCGACTGGCCTCGCCGTGACCGCCGCGTGTACCGCGACCGAGGGGCTGGAAGCTCCGGGGGCCGGAACCGATATCGCGGCTGGTGGTCCCGCGGTCGCTTGCGAGACCCTAGCCTCGCTCGCGCTGCCCAACGTGACGATTACCGCCGCACAACAGGTGGCGGCCGGAGCGTTTGCCCAGCCGATGCCCGAGGGGCGGTCGCTGCCCGAGGCACTAGCTCAGCAGTATGCGGCGCTGCCGGCGTTTTGTCGGGTGGCCGCCACGCTCACTCCGTCGACCGACTCCGACATCAAGCTGGAAGTCTGGATGCCGTCTGCCGGGTGGAACGGCAAGTTCCAAGCGGTCGGGAACGGCGCCTTTACCGGGAGCCTGCGCGAGGGTGGGGAACGGTCCATGGCGTCCGGGCTGGAGCGCGGCTATGCCACGGCCTCAACCGACACCGGTCACGTCGGGGGCAGCGGCGAGTTCGGCTACCAACATCCCGAGAAGGTGGTCGATTTCGGGTGGCGTTCGGTGCACGAGATGACCGTGACCGCCAAAGACGTGATTGCCGCGTTCTACGGGGACGGCCCGGGGCATTCGTACTGGTTCGGCTGTTCGGCCGGTGGGCGCCAGGCCCTGAAGGAGGCACAGCGTTTTCAAGAGGACTACGACGGCATCATCGCCGGCGCTC